>JAZURH010000001.1:0-1550 GCA_045606125.1 Lentisphaeria bacterium
CAGGTAACTCTGTCCCGGGCTACGGGGTCATTTGTGTTTCCTGCCAGAATACTTCTTGTGGCTGCGATGAATCCCTGTCCCTGCGGTTATTATGGTTCCACCACCCGACGCTGTCGTTGCAGTTCTATGCAGGTCGCTGCATACAGGGGACGACTGTCCGGCCCCTTGCTGGACAGGATAGATATGCATGTGGAGGTGCAGCCTCTGCCGGATGAACTTCTTACGGCACGGCGCAGCGGAGAGACATCTGCTGCGATGCGCACCAGAGTATTTGCTGCAAGAAGGATACAGTCAGAGCGCTATAAAAACACAGGGATACACGATAATTCCCAACTATCCGGCAAGATGCTGGATGATTTCTGTCCGCTCAATGCTGAATGCGCAGGAATGCTGCGCTACATAATAAGCGAATTGAATCTCAGCGCCCGTGCTTATGACAGGATATTGCGTGTAGCCAGGACCATAGCGGATCTTGAAGGCAGTAAGGATATTGGACCGCTTCATATCAACGAGGCGGCTAATTACAGAATACTTGACAGGCAGATGTGAAGTTATTCAATGTATGTCAGTCGAACAGAAGCGTGTCCGCCGGGAATACGGGTCCTTCCTGGCATATTCTTGCGTATCTCCATCCGTCCTGGTTGTCTGCCTTAACTTTTGTCACGCATGCAAAGCAGGCGCCGACACCGCAGCACATTGCCTTGTCCATGCTCAGTTCACCCTTCAGACCATTGGCATTCATAATGTCAGCCAGTGCTTTCAGCATAGGTATAGGACCACAGGAAATTATCCATGGCTTTGAATCCAGCATTCTGGCGAGTACATCTGTTACCCGTCCTTTGGTGCCGTATGAACCGTCATCGGTTGAAACATGCACTTTACATCCCAGTTTTTCATATTCTTCCCTGAGCAGGATATCTCCTACGCTGCGGCCGCCTATTATGACATCGGGCTTGACAGCCGCCAGTTTTGCCGCCATGAAAGTTGCGGCGCATCCATAGCCTCCAGCCACGATGACTGAGTTTTCGGGAAGAGGAGAGAATGGAGTGCCCAAGGGACCGAGAATGTCAAAATATTTTCCTTCCCTGAGATTTGACAGATGGTTTGTTCCTTTACCCACAACTTTGTATATGATGCTTAGTCTGCCAGTTTCAGCGTCCACATCGTATATGCTGAATGGGCGCCTCAGAACATGCTGTTCGAAGTCAGGAAGGTGCAAATGAATAAATTGTCCCGGTTTTGTAGAGGAAGCTATGTTTTCAGTGATGAAATCCGCTCTGAAATAGTCGCCTTGAATGCGTGCGTTTGATTTCAGAAGAACCTTTTCCTGCACTTTTTCCATGATTATGATCTCCTATGTACTACGGTTATGCCTGTGTTGTTTTCAGAATGGCGTGCATTGCTCCAAGCAGTGCAGGGACAGCTGTTTCTACGCGAAGTATCCATCTGCCTATTGTCAGGGGAATTGCCCCCCCGTTGAACAGTGCCTCTTCTTCCCTGTCGGAAAAGCCACCTTCCGGTCCTATCCATAGAGCAGCGCCTCTGTTGCG
>JAZURH010000002.1:0-16184 GCA_045606125.1 Lentisphaeria bacterium
CATATCCGCAATCACAAATGCGGCAAGTGCCTCCGCAACCGGAATGGCCCGTTTTGCAATACAGGGATCATGCCGCCCCTTAACGTCAGAAACAGCATTCTCCCCTGTCGCCAGATCAACGCTGTCCTGCTTCATGAAAATGGACGGAGTGGGTTTCATGGCAAGCCTGAACACCAACGGCATGCCCGTAGTCATACCGCCGAGAATGCCGCCGTGATTATTACCTATGGTGACAACCCGCCCATCTTCCATGGCAAAGGGGTCGTTATTACGGCTGCCACGCATTTTTGCAGCTTCAAAGCCGGCACCGAATTCAATGCCCTTGACACCGGGAATGCCAAACATTGCAGCTGAAAGACCGGATTCCACGCCATCAAACATGGCACCGCCTATTCCGGGTGGCAATCCATCAACACGGACTTCTATCACGGCGCCCACGCTGTCTCCTTCATCCCTTGCCCTGCGTATTTCCTCATCCATTTTCTCTGCTGCTCCACCAACGGAAACAAGACGGCCATTTACGCTTACTCCCCGTGCGGCAAGCCATTGCAGACATATTCCTCCGGCTATGCACATCGGCGCAGTCATGCGTCCGGAGTTCGCTCCACCGCCGCTGGGAATACGCCCGTTCTGCACCCATTGCGGGAAATCGGCATGCCCCGGGCGCGGCACAGTTCGTTCCACGCCATAGTCTGCGGGACGCATGTCAGAATTGAAGATATGAGCCTCGATTTTTTCACCGGTGGTAGTCCCATTTTCCAATCCGGAAAGAAACACCGGCCTGTCCGCCTCACGCCTTTTTGTTGAAA
This sequence comes from Lentisphaeria bacterium, assembly GCA_045606125.1. Lineage (GTDB taxonomy): Bacteria > Verrucomicrobiota > Lentisphaeria > Oligosphaerales > Oligosphaeraceae > RGIG3456. Next base: position 810 of record JAZURH010000002.1, read on the forward strand.
GGTCATCCCGTCCAGGAGCCCGTCTTTCCATGAAAGCCTGCAATTTTTCCATATCAACGGAGAACCCCCGGGGGAAATTCTTCATTATCATGCCGATGGACGGAGCATGTGATGCGCCCAACACTTCCAGTTTAAGATGCCGTCCAAAACTATCCTTTTCCCTGTCTGCAGAGGTTTTCCTTATGAATCCATCCTTTGCCTTACAGATAGCTCCCTTTTCAATGAACGCCTGCATGGAAGCAGAATCATCCGCTTTCAGACTGCTGCTGAAATCCTGAAGTCTGGCAATAAAGTTATCCAGGATTTCAGCAAGATTGTCCCTGTTGGCGGAAAAAAGTTTTTGCCACACTACCGGGTCCATGGATGCAATGCGTGTCATATTGGCATAACTGCCGGCGGCATATCCGCTTGCATCCCCGGAAAGCGATTCCTGGGTGTAGGCAGCAGCGATAACATGACTGAGCTGGCTTGTATAGGCTATCATGCGGTCATGATGCTCGGGTGTTGTAATTATTACCTTGCCGAAACCCAGCTTTCCGAAAAAGCTCTGCAGCCCCTCCACTATGTTCTTCGGCGTATCTGAATAAGGCGTGAGTATCATGGACGCTCCCCTGAAAAGGGAGGCATCGGCGTAGGCATAGCCGGACCTCTCCCTGCCAGCCATAGGATGGCCACCGACAAAAGTCACACCATCCGGTACCAGCTCCCGCATCGTGTCGCATACGGGGATTTTCACGCCGCAAGTATCGACAACGACAGTTCCCGCCCTGAGAGAACTGTCAAATTGCCTGAACCATCCGGCAATAGCATCCTGCGGCAATGCCAGCAGAAGAATATCCGTATCATCAAGACACACCGTGTCTTCACGGTCAAAACCAGTGACACGGAATCCTGCTTTTTCCGCAGCCTTGAAAAGGGACCCGCCTATAAGTCCCATTCCCACCACTGTTATCTTTGTATCAGTGTTCACCGTATGCCCCTAAGAATGTGAAATGAGTTATTTCTGGATCACTGGAAAGTTCAGAAAGCAGCTGCAGCACCCTTTCATCTTTTGGCGAAGCCTCAAAATCAAAGGTAAACAGGAATTCAAAATCCATTCCAGGAATAGGCCTTGACTCCAATTTTGTCAGATTAACGCCAAGTGCCGAAAAACGGGAAAGAAGCCCGTTCAGAGATCCTGAGCGATGCGGAAGCATAAGCATGATGCTGAGTTTGCCGGCGTCCTTGAAAATCTCCAGATTTTTTGATATGCAGATAAAGCGTGTATAATTCATTCTGGCGTTGGCAATGTCCTCGGAAAGGATCTGCAGTCCGTAAAGTTCGGCGCATTCTCTCGAGGCTATCACCGCCTTGTCAAGTGCACCGCTTCCGGCAAGTTCCTTGGCGGCAATGGCTGTATTGGAAGAAGGAACGATCCTTACTCCATTGAGCCTGCCAAGAAACACACTGCACTGGGAAAGTGCCTGCTGATGGCTTGATATTTCATTTATTCCATCCAGCGTTGCGCCGGGATTGGCAAGAAGCACATGTTCTATTTTCAGACGCAGGCTTTTGACAATATGGAACTTATGCTTGACCATGGCATCATAAACCTGAATGACTGAACCGGCAGAAGAGTTCTCAATAGGCAGCACACCGTATGGGCAAAGCCCGCTTTCCACAGCTTCGAACACCTTGTCAAAACTGTTGAAATACAAAATTGTCGGAACTTCAAACATACCCACTGCTGCCTGCTGGGAAAACGAACCTTCAGCGCCCTGGCAAGCAACAAGAGAGCGCTTGGGGAAATCCCGATTGCTTTCTGCTGCGGCAGTTATGGCATCCGACAATTCAGAACCACGGCCGTTCAGCGCCCTCTGCTTTGCTTTGGACAGATTGAACAATGTGGAGAATATCATGCGCATCTCGGTTTCATATTCAGGGCCGGCCTCCTCCATGACCCGGGTAAGTATGGCCCGCTCCCGTTCAGGATCAAAAATCGGCTTGCCCATGGCACGCTTGGCTTCCACTACATCCTTGGCAATTTCCATTCTTTCCCTAAGCAGTCCCACAAGCTGCCCGTCAATGGAATCAATCTTCTGTCTTACATCTGAAAGGTCTTTCATTTTTCGCTCCCTGCTAATTTCATCCGCAGATCACTTCCGGCATATTACGCAATGCCTGTATCTTTTTCATCGTATCGGCAAAGGCCTGAGGTGTCTGGCTCTGAACGCCGTCGCATTTTGCATGCGCCGGATCGTTGTGCACTTCTATGATGAGTCCGTCAGCTCCTATTGCGGTGGCGGCAACAGCGGCCGGTTCCACCAGCCAGGCATATCCAGTTGCATGGGACGGATCTATGACCACCGGAAGATGGGAAAGACGATGAAGCATGGGAACAACATCAAGGTCAAGCGTGTTGCGCATGGATGTCTCAAAAGTGCGTATACCCCGTTCGCAGAGGATCACATTGGGATTTCCCGATGCCATGATGTACTCGGCACTCATAAGAAGTTCCTGAAGAGTCGAAGACATTCCACGCTTCAGCAGAACAGGTTTGTTCGTGTAGGAGCCTACTTCCTTCAGCATATTGAAATTCTGCATATTGCGGGCACCAATCTGAATAATGTCCACATCGTTGAACAATTCAATATCCTTGAACTCCATAAGTTCAGTAACGATTGGCATGCCTGTTTCCTTCTTCGCCACAGAAAGCATCCTGAGGCCCTCAGCGCCCAGCCCCTGGAAGGAATATGGAGAGGTACGGGGCTTAAAAGCACCGCCGCGCAGCACTTTCGCACCCGCCGCCTTGACAGCTTTGGCGACCTCTACGATCTGCTCCTCGGACTCAACGCTGCAGGGTCCGGCTATTACGCTGAAATCACCACCGCCGAAGCTTGCCCCGTTGCACTTTATGACGGAGGAATCCGGATGAAACCTTCTGTTTGCCGCCTTGTACGGCTCCTGAATACGCTGTACGCTTTCAACCACATCCAGAGCCTCTATGAGACTGGAGTCAAGATGAGCCACATCACCAACGCAGCCTATCACAGTCTGATGTGCACCTTTTGACACATTGGGCTCAATGTTTCTTGTCCTGAGCAAAGTGATCAGATTGTCAATCTGAGACTGCTCCGCATTCTTCCGGATGACGATAATCATAATTCCCTTTCCTTTTTTCTGCAGACGGACTGCCGGGAGGCACGGTCCGTTGGAAAACACAAAAAAAAAGCGGACCATCCGTTTCCCGGTTGATCCGCCTGAGTATCTGTCTTTGAAAACTTGAACGAAGTTACAACACTACATGGCCCATCGGATCTTCAACCCGGGGATAACCAAAGTAGTATGAATAAAATCGCTTCATTTATTTCTGCCTTTTCTTTTTTAGGACAGGGAATAATTTACAGATTTTCATCAACCTGTCAAATTATCTTTCTGCATTTTTTTAAAGAATTAATCCATAATTTTTCACACCTGAGTTCCTGAATGGCTTCCGCAAAAAAACATAAATGCCATAAATCCTGAAAAAGTACCATCTTGAAAAGTCATGACCCGGCCTCCATAATTATGGCAAAAATCTGTGATTATGACTTTCCTGCATTATATTACCCGGAAAACGATTTCAGACAGGACTTTCAGGATAATACAGAATGGATATCAACAAAAGGTACGATGCAATAAAGACCATTGCGGAAAGAGCAGCGGCGGCACCGGTAAGCGTCGAAAAAGCGGACATTGCATTCTTCGCTGAAGATGTATTCGACAGGGAGAAAATGTGCCGCTACCTGCCAAAGGAAACCGCTGAAAAACTGCTTCCCACAATAGATGAGGGGCAGCCCCTGGATGCATCCATAGCAGATGAAGTGGCAAGCTGCATGAAAGAATGGGCGGTGGAAAGAGGCGCTACACACTACACTCATTGGTTCCAGCCGCTCACAAGCGGAACGGCGGAAAAGCATGATTCATTCCTCGAACTTGAAAACGGCCATGCCATATTGAGTTTTTCAGGGAAAAACCTTATCATGGGAGAACCAGATGCCTCAAGTTTCCCCTCAGGAGGACTGCGAAGAACATTCGAGGCAAGAGGTTATACAGCATGGGACCCAACAAGCCCAGCTTTCATCAAAAGGCATGCAAATGGTGCCACACTCTGCATCCCGACAGTCTTCTGCTCCTATACCGGTGAAGTCCTTGACAGAAAAACCCCGCTGCTGCGCTCATGCCAGGCGCTTACCCATTCAGTAACCCGACTGATGAAATGCTTCGGCATGCCGCCGGAAAAAGTCAGCATAACCCTGGGAGCCGAGCAGGAATATTTTCTCATAGACAGAAAATTCTACCTGCAGAGACCGGATCTTGTACAAACAGGACGCACGCTGTTCGGCGCACCACCGCCAAAGCATCAGCAGCTGGAAGATCATTATTTCGGCGCAATACGCCCCAGAATCGCAGCATTCATGACGGATGTTGAAAAGGAGCTGTGGCGCCTGGGTATACCGGCGAAGACCAGACACAATGAAGCGGCCCCGGCACAGTTCGAACTGGCGCCAATCTTCGAAGATGTCAACCTGGCCACAGACCACAACATGCTCGTTATGGAAGTGCTGCGCCTTGTTGCAGGCAGATACGGCCTGGTATGCCTGCTGCACGAAAAACCATTCGCCGGAATAAACGGTTCTGGCAAGCACAATAACTGGTCCGTATGCTACGGCAAGCGCAATCTTCTGGATCCGGGAATCAGCCCCAGGGACAATGCGGTGTTCCTGACAATGCTGGGCGCAGTCATACGGGCCGTGGACCTTCATGCTGATCTGCTGCGTTCTTCCGCCGCCGGAGCCGGAAACATGCACCGCCTGGGATCAAACGAAGCACCGCCCGCGATTATCTCGATCTTCATAGGCGACCAGCTCTCTGATGTGATTGAACAGCTTACCAACGGACGCACACCCAACCGCAAAAAACCGGACACAATGCGAATTGGCGTGGATTCCATCCCACCGCTGGCAAGAGACGCAACGGACCGCAACCGCACAAGCCCCTTTGCCTTCACCGGCAACAAATTCGAATTCCGCATGCCGGGCTCTTCCCAGCAGTGTGCAAGCGTCAATATGATACTCAATACCATAGTTGCAGAATCCATAGACTGCATCTGTGACCGCCTGGAAGCTCTGCCCAAAGGAAAGTTCAACGAAGGTCTGCAAAAGATCATAAGGGATGCCATTGTCAAGCACAAACGAGTGATCTTCAACGGGGACAACTATGACGAATCATGGAAAAAGGAAGCAGAAAAACGGGGGTTGCCGAATTTGGCCACGGCAATAGAGGCGATTGCCCCGCTGCTCAAGCCTGAAAACCAGGAACTACTGCAGAAATACAATGTGCTTACACCGGCTGAAGTCACTTCAAGGCATGAGGTATTTGCTGAAGAATACCACAGAAAAATCGGCATAGAAGGTGGCATAGCTCTGGAAATAACAAAAAGCATGATACTTCCGGCCGCCTTAAGGCAGATGGCCGGGCTGCAGCCATTACGGTCAGCCTTCGGGGAAGATGTTCCCGGTTCATACGGTGCTTCAAGGCATCTGGCTGACCTGGGAAGACTGATCGACGAAATAACGGAAAAGGCAGAAGTACTGGACAATGCTCTGTCGGAAACATCGGAAAAAATAATTTCCGCCATGTCCGATCTGCGTCGATCCGTGGATGAACTTGAACATCTGATAGATGACAGAGAATGGCCACTGCCCAAATACCGGGAAATGCTTTTCGTATATTAAATGCGTTTTTTCAGCATTTTTCAGTGAACAGAATGAACAAACTTTTGTTTTCGACAAAAAAAATCGCACATTGCTTGCCACATTTTGAAAACATAAAGTATATTACGCCAATCACATTATCTTTGTGATAAGTAATGCAACAAAAAAAAGAAGTAAATATGGTCCCAGAAAGTAAAACGGGAAGGAATCACATGAACAGCAGAAAAACTTTTGCGCATCTGGTAATCGGCATTGTTGCCGCAGCGGCAATGTTCTTCACAGTACAGGCAAACGCCACAGAAAATGAAGACTGGTTCTACACACATGACAACTCTGCCCAGATATTTGATCTGAACAGTGTTATCGTACAGGGAGAACTCTATCTCTGGAACAGAATCTCTGACATTTTCGACATACTTGAATGCGGTATCGGCTTCGGCGGAAATATTGGTATTGATGCACAGATAACAGAATATGCCCAGCTGGCTGCCATTACAAAAACAGGCAAGGGCGTAGAATTCCCCCACTTCATCCCGCCGTTCTGGATGTTCCATTACTACCAGCAGAAAAGAGTATTCCGTGCGCATAACGGCACATACAATGCGGTTGCTTTCGGTCCATGGCGCAAGCAGAATGTAACAGAGGAAGAACGCCACATGGTCACATTCACTTCAGAAAAGTGGGATATGAGATTGGAAGTCGCCGCAATAGCACACCTTTATGCAAATATCAAACTGGAAGAAGTCGCTGATTTCGTAACAGGATTCGTAGGATATGATTTCACAAATGACGACCAGAAGATAGAGGATTCCATAGACCGCAGACGCCCGGCAGACCAGTTTGGACGCGGTGTATGCAACATTCTCTTCGGTGCACTTGAAATCCCGCTGAACATGCTCCGCGTAACTGATGCAGAAGGCGACATGGCGGGAATATCCAAGGGACTTGCCGTCGGTGTCTGGCGTTTTGTAATAAGAGAATTGGTCGGTGTTGTGGAACTGGTCACATTCCCCTTTGGTTGGGAACCCATAATCCGTCCTGAATATCTCTGGCAGAACTCTGAAGGAATGACATGGCAGATAAGCCGCCCGTCTTTCCAGCGCTATTTCTGACGCGGATAAATTAAGCAAGTGCCCAGGCTTGAAAGTCTGGGCATTTTTTTGACTACCGGCCATACATGAAAAGAAAAAAAGGAAATCTGAAAAATGGACAGAAACACATACATAGAATTGCTTGAAACTCTTGTAAAAAACCGTGCTGTATCAGCTGACAAGGAAGCAGTAAGCAAATCCACTGCCATAATGCAGGATTTCCTCAGCAGCAACGGCATTTACTGCCAGACTGAAGTTTGTTCCGGCTACAATGTGCTTTATGCCTCTACTGTTCCCGGTAAGTCCGCAGACCTGGTCATAAACGCCCATCTGGATGTGGTGCCCGCCATGGACGAAGCACAATTCACCCCCGTAACAAAAGACGGCATAATGTATGCCCGGGGTGTTTCCGATTGTCTGGGAAGCGCCGTCTGCATTGCAAAGACACTTATTGACCTCAAGGACTCCGGCAAGGCAGTAGGTGCCATTTTCACCTGTGACGAGGAAATCGGCGGAAAGACTACAAAAGAAATGATACGCCTCGGCTACGGCGCAAACTCAAAGATAGCCATAGTAATTGATGCGGACAGCTACAAGATCACCATTTCTCAGAAAGGCATAGTTTCTATCAAGCTCATCGCCAGAGGCAAAACAGGTCATTCTTCACAGCCATGGCTTTTCACAAATGCAATTGAGGTATTGATTGATGCTTATGGCAAACTTAAAAAAGCATGGCCGGAACCGGACATGAACAGCGATCTTTACAAATACAATTCCATGGCGGCCTGCCAGTTCCATGCCGGCTTCGCCCACAATCAGATACCTGACGAGGCCACAATGGTTCTCAATTTCCGTGTCACAGGAGACGGGGATGTGGAAAAGGTACTTGACTTCGTAAAGGACACCACCGGACTCGAAGTGGAGATCATAGAAACATGCCCGCCGGTAAACTGTGATGAAAATGCTCCGGAACTTCAGTCCCTGAAACGGGAAATGGAATCATTCTTCACCGGTCATGAAATAAAGTTCACACGCATGTTCGGCGCAACGGATGCACGCCATTTCAGCAGCATGGGCATTCCAATAGCCATTCTCGGACTTTCCGGTTCAGGTGCACACAGCGCCAACGAAAAACTGCCACTGGACAGCATGTTTGAAACGGCAGACTTCCTCACCAGATATGCACAGAACAATCTGTAATGAAACGCCTGTTAGCATACATACTTGTTCCCGCAGCGCTGCTGTCCGCAACGATTGAACTCACTGAAGAGCAGATTGCTGCGGGAATAAAAGTAAGGGAAAGCACAATGGCTGCTGCCCGGAAGCAGTTCCCCGGCATGAAGCTGCCCCAGATGATAAACTTCTATGAGGAACATGCTCCGGATATGTTAGACGAATGGCGGCGCAGATGCACCTATCAGCCTGAAACTGCACAGGCGTACTTGAACATGCTTTCGGAAAGGTATGTCAAAATAAATGCAATGCGGAAAGCCGCTCCGGAAAACTACGAGTACAATATACGGCAGTTGAAAACTGAAATGGAAATAAGGCAGCTCTCTTTTAAAATCCGCGCCGCACAGCAGGAAAATAAAACAGCAGCCGAAATATTCGAATTAAAAATGAAACTGGCAGAACTGCTGGAAAATAATTTTGACGAAACACAGCAGAGGCAGCTTCAGGAAGTCAGCAGGCTGGAAAATGAATTAAAGTATCTGAAGGCAAGAGTGGATGACAGAGCCAGAAACAGAGACTATGCCATACAGCAGAAGTTCATTATACTGACCGGACAAAAATGGCCCAAATAACAAACAGCAGAATTATTTATCACCATGGAACCTTTTGAAAAATATTTGAAATGCTGTACGCCAAGGGTAAAAAAACTTTTTACTGACAGCCAGGCCATGGTGGCGGCTGCCGGTGGGACTGAAATCGCCCCCGAACATATACTCATGGCATTGATGCAGGCCCCCCAGTGCACAGCCAACAAGGCTCTGGCCGACTGCGGCATGTCCTACAATGCACTGGCTGAAGCCTGTCAGGCACTGTCATCAAAAAAGGAAATATCCGACTCTGAACCGGGAAAGCCCGTCTTCACAGATGAAATTACAACCCTGCTGAAATACGCCTTCAGGGAAGCAAGGGCAATACACTACTCATACATAGGTCTTGAACAGATACTGCTGGGAATGTTTTTCCTGAAAGGAGAAAACATAAACAAATTGTTTGAGAGATTCAACATAGACAAAAGCGAAGTACGCAATGCCATACTCAAGGACGTTGATGACAGCTATCTGCCGCCCTCAGCAGCAGAAATGCTGGAAGTTCTCGGAGACCTGAATACAGGCAAGGAAAACGATGAGCCGTCTTTTCCACCTCCGCCGCCAACTCCGGGCCATGCCGGACAAACAAGGCAGGATGCTGAAACACAGCAGCAAGGGAAAGGTGACTTGAACTCACAGCAGAGAGGCAGGGAACATGGACGACAGAAATCCATTCTTGCAAACTACGGCAAGGATCTTACTGAACTTGCAAAGAAAGGAGCTTTCGATCCTGTCATTGGAAGGACAAAGGAAATACAGAGAATTACCCAGATACTTTGCAGGCGAATAAAGAACAATGCGGTGCTGCTCGGTGAGGCCGGTGTGGGAAAAACAGCCATCGTTGAAGGACTGGCCATGAACATTGCTGCCGGACGCGTGCCGAAAATGCTTCTTGACAAGCATATTTTCGCACTGGATGTCACCCTGCTGGTCGCGGGGACACAGTACAGAGGACAGTTCGAAGAACGCATGGCAAAGCTGCTTGACGAAGTAAAGAAAAATCCCCGGTACATACTTTTTCTGGATGAAATGCATACAATGGTCGGTGCCGGTTCCGGCAGAGACGATGGCTTGGATGTATCCAACATAATGAAGCCGGCACTTTCCAGAGGGGAAATACAGTGCATAGGCGCAACAACCATCAAAGAGTACAGAGCGACCATTGAAAAGAACACAGCACTTGCACGGCGCTTCCAAAGTGTGATGGTCAGCCAGCCTTCACCTGAAGAAACAGTTGAAATATTGAACGGACTTGTTCCTGAATACGAACATTACCACAATGTAAAATACAATTCCGACGTAATCAACGCAGCTGTCGCACTTTCGGTACGCTATCTTCCAGCGCGCTGTCTGCCGGACAAAGCAATAGACATTATCGACGAAGCCGGTTCAATGGTACGCCTCCGCGAAAGTGAAAAGCAGGACAATGTGGGGAAGGAACCTGTTCCCGTGGACATTTCAATGGATGACATACGCACGGTAATTTCCGGCATGTCGGGAGTTCCTCTTGAAAAGATGAAAACCGAGGAAAGGCAGCGCATGCTTGCCATGGCTGAAGAACTTGGCAAATCCGTCATTGGTCAGTCTGCGGCAGTAAATGCACTCAGCAAAGCCCTTAAACGCAGCCGCGCTGAGTTGAGCGATCCCAACCGCCCGATAGGCTCTTTCCTGTTTGTTGGTCCCAGCGGAGTCGGAAAGTCCCTTCTCGCCAAAACACTTGCGGAGTTCATGTTTCACGACAAAGATGCGGTCATACGCCTTGACATGTCCGAATATTCCGAATCATTCAACATATCCAAAATGATAGGATCCGCCCCCGGATATGTAGGTTATGAAGAAGGCGGCAATCTGACTGAGCAGGTGCGCCGCAAACCCTACTCCGTCGTTCTCTTCGATGAGATAGAAAAGGCGCATCCCATGGTTGTAAACATACTACTCCAGATACTGGAGGAAGGCCAGCTTTCCGAAAACTCCGGGAACACAGTAAGTTTCAGAAACACCATAGTGATCATGACATCCAACCTGGGTTCGGAAAAGGGTGCAGGCGTGCATTCGCTTGGTTTCGGAGAACGCAGCGCAGAGGCCGACCAGAAGAAAATAGACGATGCGACAATGGCTTCAGTAAAGAAGTTCTTCAGACCCGAACTGCTCAACAGAATAGACGAAATTGTGTTCTTCAGGCAGCTTTGCGCCGAAGACATGAGAAAGATAGCCCGTCTGGAAATTGCAAAGGTGGAGCGCAAACTGGAAAGAATCAAAGGCAGGCTGCAGCTTTCAGACGACGCATTCGAGTCAATAATGGAAAAGGCAGGAGATGCGGAACTCGGCGCCAGAATGCTGCGCCGTGCCGTTGAGGAAGTCATAGAAGACAGACTTGCGGATGAACTGCTGAAGGATGGTCACCCCACGCCCTTCACTGCGGTGGTGACCAAAGACAGTGTAAGCATTACGGAGTAACAAGGGCGAAGGAAGGGACACCCTTTACTTCAAACTTCTTAACTATCTGCTCATTGGCGCTGTCATCCACATCCACTTCCACGCATATCCATCCGTCAAGAAGTTTTTTCACTTCAGGATCACGGAATGTAGTACGCTCCATTTTATCGCAGGCCCGGCATACCCTGCCCCTGAACTTAAGGAAAAGTATCTTGTTTTCAGCCTTTGCTCTGGCCAGGGCAGCATCATAGTCCACTGCGTCGCCATGAAAGCCTGAAGTACGGGTGCTCTGCCAGGCAAGGAAGCCGCAGTATACGGCAAAAAGCATGATAAGCACTGCAAATCCCCTGCGGAGAACTATCATCCAGCGCCCGGGTCTGGGCAATTTTGTCATCCCAGCCGCCACAAGAGGCCATGGCAGAGCCATTCCCAGTCCCAGCATATAAGGTATCAACAGGGCAATGACATTGCCTTCTGAATAAAGCGCGGCAGCAAGAAGCAGAGCCCATATAAGAACAGGCGCAACACAGGCACCGGAAAGTATGGCTGAAAGCACACCGGCCACAAATACACCGGCCAGACTTCCGGCCTTTCCGGTTCGTTTGAAACGGGCAAAGTCAATTTCAAAAATACCGAACATGGCAAGTCCCAGTCCGATGAAAACTGCGCACATGGCTCCATTGAACCATGGAGAAGCAGTTATTGCGCCAAACCGGGCACCTGTCAGAACCGTCACCAGCCCCAAAGTGCCATACGAACCTGCCATTCCAATACCATAAATGATTCCCCTGAGAAGCCTTTCCCTGCGCCGAACATCCTGCCCCGCGCCAATAAGTGCCAGGTTTATGGGCATCATGGGCAAAACGCAAGGTGTGAGATTCAGCAGGAATCCCAGGGGCAGCAGGAGCAGCAGGACAAGCAGAAGACCATATCTGTCAAATACAGTCTGAAGTATGTTCTTATTTCCATCTTCACCGGCAGCCCAGCGAATAAACTCCTCAGCATCCATGAATCCTGCACCTGTGACAACACCAGCATCAACCTGTTTTTCTTCCGCGGCTCCAGCATTCTGCACTACAGGTTCAAGAGTGTTCAAATCATATTCCACGCTTTCAGGAAGATGGCATATTTCATCTTCACACCCCTGATAGCTGACAATGACTCTTGCTGTGCCGGCCGGCACTGAATATTTCAAAGTAAACGGCACTTTCGTAACTGCGCCGTAGTCCTCCGATGGCACGGAAGGTATCTTGTTTTCCAGGGGCTTAAGCCCCTCACCGGAAACAGAAATCATCTCCGTAATAAGATAGGCATTTTCCTTCATTTCAAATGAAACGGAAAGCACCGGGCCTTCCTTGGCCAGTTTTATGTCGCAAAAAGCGCCGAACAAACTGCAGCACACCAAAACCAGAATAGTAAACAATTTCATAAGGCCACACATAATTAAACCGGAAAACCGACATTTGGCTGTCGATTCCCGGTTGTCAAAACACTGCAATATCAATCCTTGCGCCTGTCAATGAACTCCTGAGCCAATGGCTGACGCTCAAGTTTACCAAAGAATTCATTGAACAGCTGGAACATAGTACCCTCATATTCAGCCATTGCTGAATCCATCACGCCAAGCTGATTGCCGCCGCAATAGTACACTATGACCTTGCCGTCCTCTTCAATAAACTCAGCATCCGATGTATTGATCTCGTACACATCAGGATGCTTTTCCGGCTGGGGATAATGATTGTAATCGGGGAAAAGAATAGGTCTGTTGCCGTCTTCCCATTCAATCAGGTCCTTGCTTCTTGCTATGCAGGTATCGTAGTTCGGTCCCCTGGTCTCCTCATTTATGAACTCATTGACATAAGTGAGGTAGAACTTGCCGTCCTCGGGCATGAAATACATTGCCGGGCCGCCCACATACTTTTTGTCTCCGTATATGGCCTTGTCCAGAAGAGTCCAGTTGACCATGTCCCTTGACTCCAGGAAACGGAATGTGAATATGGGATAGCGCCTGTCATCGGTTTCAAAAAGCATCACATAGCGTTCACCGTCAAAGATAGTTGCAGTATTGTAAACGCATCCCTGAGGATAATCCAGAATGCATTTGGGTTCCGACCAGTTGACCATGTCATCGGACCAGATAATATTAATTCTGTGGGCTCGCCACTGTCCGGGGCAGTCGCTCATGTCAGAGCCTATGCAATAGCATCTGTCATTTGCCACATACGCTGAAATGAAGAAATGATTTTTGAGAACCTCGCATACTTTCTTATCGGTATCGGCCTCCACGATCACCGCCTTTTCCGGCTCACCCTTTTCAAGGAGGCCTTCATCCATGGGAGTCAGATTATACAGAATGTATTTCTTTCCCTTGAATACAAACGGTGTTGTTTCCGCACGACCGTCAAAATGAGTTATATTCTTCCAGATCTTTTTATCCATGGTTAATCCTCACTCTCGCAATCTATCAAAAAACTCAAAACGAAAGAGGCAATTTACGGAAAATACCTCTTTAAAATCACAGAACTATTTCCTTTGCCATTTTCAGCATTTCCAGCTGGGAAAGGGCTGAATCAAAAATCTTCAAACCGGAAATCGCACCATTAAAACCGTACGCGTATCCTTCACGATAAGCTCCGATAGTAATAGTACTGCTTCCGGAAAATATCTTCATCAACTTGTTCTCCGAAGATTCCGCAGCAAGCTCGCCATTGACATATATGCGCGCCCTGCTGCCATCCCAGGTCATTCCCACATGGCTCCATGCTCCGAGTTCAATCGGGTTTCTTGAAGAAACTGTTGCAATTCCGAAAGTTTTCTTACCATCACCGCTTAACATGCGAATGCTGCCGTAGCTTATAAACAAACGCAATCCGGGCCCCCGGTCTCCGGTAACATCACCGATAATAGTATACTGCTGCGTACGCTTTATATCCTTTTCCGGGAATATCCAGCAGCTGACAGTAAACGGCTTTGTCAAATCAAGCTTTCCGTTCTTCTTGATAATAACGCATCCGTCCTTCTTGTCTCTCACAGCATTGTTTTTTAAGAACAGGGCCTTGCCTTCAATGCGGCCGTCCCGCCATTCTGTCTTTTGCTGATTTAAAACCTTGGCAGTAGCGCCGTCAAAAGCCGTTCCATGCAAAATTATCCGTTCTGAACTCCCTTCATTCAAAGCAGCCTCAAGAACAGGCTCAGCCGCAATAACGGAAAAAGCAGCGATACACAAAAACAATAAAATCATTGCCATCCCCCCTGAAATTATTTTTCGTAAAGTTCTATTTCATCGACCATGGTATGCTTGCCGTTTGTGCCGGTCACAAACAGGCGGAATCTGTCGCTTTCGACAGGATTGAACACAAGTTCAAAACAATCAGCATTACCGTCTTTCTTTGATGCCACAGTCTTCCATTCACCGCCGATGAACGCCTGGACCTCAAAGTCCTTGAGTGACTTCTTGTAAGGATAAACAACGGCACGCCCCACCTTGGCGATCTTAGGCATCTTCAGGGAAATCCAGTCAGGAAAAGCATCCGGAGTATTGTCGTGCCAGTATTCACGAACATATACACTCTTCCTGTCATTTCCAATGAAAAAGCCGTCAGTCACATGCCACAGCGAGCAATCCGCCCTGCGTGACATGGCCTTATTGCTGGATGCCGCCAGTTCAATACCGTCATACTCCTGCATCTGGAAGACAAGATTCCCCGGCTTGCGGCGTTCGGCATTCCGCTTTGCAATGCGGGCCTCAATCTGTTTCACGGTATCCAGTTCAGGCGGTTCAGCCGTAGTGTAAATATGCAGTTCATAGTTGTTGAAGGTATCCGTGAAACTACCGTTCACCGCACGGATTGTTCTGTCCTCCCTTACCAGATTCAACTTTTTGTCTCCGATTGGCGGGAATGTAAATGTGGCTTTTTCATTGTCATGAGTGGTGGAAACAGCAAATATCCAGTATTCTCCACCATGCTTCTTGCACATCCAGCGCACATTTGCATTGTCAACCTTGAAAGCCGGATCCTTTATATCATCTTCAAGCAGCACATCGTTCAGAGCTTTCATTTCTTTTGCAACTTCTGGCATGCCTATGAACAATTCAGGATACAGTTCTGTGGTACGGTTGTAGAAAAGTATACCCCGGCCGCCCAGAATAAGAGTCATGAAAAACTGTGTGCGGACTTCGTCATAAGTTGGTACGCGGCTGTTTGTCGCGCCGTGATCGCCATAGTTGAACCCCTGCTGCAAATAAGCGACGGTCTGGGGATTAAGACGGTTTTTATTAAAGCCAACAATCTG
>JAZURH010000003.1:0-2675 GCA_045606125.1 Lentisphaeria bacterium
CATAAGCCCGACACGCCCCATAAGACCCATAAGCCCGACACGCCCCATACGTCCCATAAGCCCAGTGGATTTTTTTCTGAAAATCGTTATTTTTAGAAGTAATTGGATCTGTGTATCAAGTTTTTGCAAGTTTCTTTGAAATAAATACCATGTGTGTTATATTCAGCCCGATTTAAGCGAAAAAGCTGTAAGATTTTTTTGGAGCAGGAATTATGGAAATATTGGAAGGAAGCGTTACATCTCCGTTGGGATTCAAGGCTGCTGGTGTAACAGCCGGACTAAAGCGCAGCGGTGCACCGGACATGGCAATGATATACAGTGAGAAGCCATGCACAGTTGCGGCCGCATTTACATCCAATCTGTTTGCGGCTGCCCCTGTTGTGTACGACAGGGCCCTTTTGTCTGCAGGATGCAAGGTGCGTGCAGTAGTTGTAAACAGTGGAAATGCCAATGCCTGCACAGGAGAATCCGGACTTGCCGATGCAAAGGCGACGGCAGTCAGAGCGGGTGAACTTCTTGGCGTCAGCCCGGATGAGGTGCTTGTTTCATCTACAGGGCGAATTGGCGTTCCCATGCCGATGGATATAATATTGGGCGGGGTTGAAAAGGCTGCCGCTGCACTGTCGGAGAATGGTGGACAGGCTGCCGCACAGGCAATAATGACCACTGATACCAGACCCAAGGCTTACTCCGTGCAGATAGACATTGCAGGAAAGAAAGTCACCATAGGCGGAATAACCAAGGGCGCAGGTATGATAGCCCCGAAGATGAAAGCGGCCATTCCGCCTTACGCCACAATGTTGGCTTATATGACTACGGACGCCGCAATCGAGGGCGGTGCTCTTCAGGATGCTCTTGCCTTATCTCTGGACAGCAGTTTCAATAGGATAACAGTGGATGGTGATACCAGCACTAACGATACTTTTATCCTTCTTGCAAATGGTGAGGCCGGGAATGAAATAATACGCAGGAATACGCCTGAAGCGGAGCTGTTTGCCTCTGCAGTCGCTGCACTTGCGGGCAGGCTTGCCAGGGAAATGGTGCTTGATGGCGAAGGAGTCTCCCATTTTGTTGAAGTCAATGTTACCGGTGCCAAAAACGACAGGGACGCCAGGATCGTTGCCGAGGCTATAGCCAATTCTGCCCTTTGCAAGACTGCATGGTTCGGATGTGATCCGAACTGGGGGCGTATTGTGTGCGCGGCGGGCTATTCTGGAGTCGAGTTCGATCCAACCAAAGTAAATCTTGATCTTCAGGGTGCTCCTGCGGTACGCAATGGAATGGATGCTGGTACACCTGAGAGCGAACTTGCCAAGCTTGTCAGTGCTGATGAGATAACAATAGATCTTGATCTGGGGGCAGGAAATGGAGCGTTTACCGTCTGGACATGCGACCTTACTCACAAGTATGTTGACATAAACGCGGACATGCATACCTGAGTCCAGTTGGTGTCATAACCGAATCTTAGCATAACAATGAGCAATATACTTTTTGTCTGCATGACGAATTGCTGTGTCAGCCAGCTTGCCTCGTCCTATGTACAGTTCAAGCTGAAGGAACTGGAGCGACTTGCAGAGTTTGAGGTCCATAGTGCCGGGATGCGGGTACGCAAGGGAGATGAGGTTCCCCGGGAGACCATAGCCGCCCTTAAGGAACTCGGTATACAGCCTATGGCGTATTTCCCGCGGCAGATCACCTTGAAGGAGGTTCGCGCCGCCGATCTCATAGTATGCATGAGCGATGAATGCGCCAAAAAACTGACATCTTCCTTCCGTTCTGCGGAGGGCAAGGTTGTGCATCTCATGGGGCTTGTTGGGCGTAAGGAAGATGTTTTTGAACCACGGCATGATGTGGCGCCTAACAGAAATTGCCTTATGATGATGAAGCCTGCTTTGGACAGGCTTGTGGAGAGACTTGTTTAAAAGATTTTTGCGAATCAGACATATTCTTTGAAAAAGAGGAGAGAAAAATGTACTTTACTGGTTTTGCTGATGAAGCTGCCGCTGATCTTGCCGGTCAGATAAAGGCTACAAAGGAATTGGGATGGACCAATATCGAGTCCAGGGCCATAGATGGCGTAAATCTTCATGATCTGCCCGAAGATAAGTTCAATCAGGTTGCTGACGCACTTGATGAAGCTGGAATACATATCAATTGCTTCGGTTCCGCCATTGCAAACTGGGCCAAGAAGATCACAGATCCCTTTGAAATCACGCTGGAGGAAGTCAACCGCACTATTCCACGCATGAAAAGGCTGGACAGCAAGCTTATCAGGATCATGAGCTATGCCAGAATGGATGACAGGGAGCCCGATGACCAGATGAAGGAAGAGCGCTTCCGTCGTCTGCGTGAAATTACAAAGATGTTCCTGGACAATGGCATACAGCCTGTTCATGAAAACTGCATGAACTACGGCGGCATGGGATGGTCGTTTACACTTGAGCTCATTGACCAGGTCCCCGGACTTAAACTGGTTTTTGATACCGGCAACTGCGTGGCCAATGATGACAAGATGAAGGCAAAGCCCTATCCCAAGCAGTCCAGCTGGGATTTCTACGAGCATGTACGTGATCATGTTGTGTACATTCATATCAAGGACGGCGTTTTTGATCCGGGCCGTAATGATTTTGTTTGCGGATGGGCCGGTGAAGTCGGATCGTAGCCATGTCGTTCTG
>JAZURH010000004.1:0-3410 GCA_045606125.1 Lentisphaeria bacterium
TATCACTCCGGTTGGCGCGGCGCTTTTGCACAGTGTGAGCTCATTGTTTGTCATATTCAACAGTGCGCGTCTGGTGCGTTCAGGCGAAGCAATACAGTCATTAGACAGCAACAACGATAAAAAATAAGGACAGATAACATGCCGCAGAACGACAGCAATATAGTTGTGGAGGCCAAGGGCCTTACCAAGGTATTCAAGGATTTCTGGGGAAGACCCAAGGCTCAGGCCGTCAATGGCATTGATTTCCAGGTGCGCCAGGGACAGGTTTTCGGTTTTCTCGGACCCAACGGTTCGGGAAAATCGACTACGATAAAGATGATACTTGGCCTGCTTTATCCTACCAGGGGTGCAGTCACTGTGTTTGGAAAGGACCCGCAGAATGTGGAGATCAAGTCCCGAATAGGATATCTTCCTGAAGAAACATATCTGTACAAGTATCTTACTGCATACGAGACTCTTGATTTCTTCGGTGCTTTGTTCGGACAGGAGGAGTCCGTACGCAAGGAACGTTCACGCCAGCTGCTTGAGATGGTTGGTCTTGCACATGCCTACAACCGTCCTGTCGGCGAGTTTTCCAAGGGAATGGCGCGACGCATAGGTCTTGCACAGGCTCTGGTCAACGATCCTGACCTGATAATCCTTGACGAGCCCACGAGTGGTCTGGATCCCATTGGATGCCGTGAAGTCAAGGATGTGATAAGGATACTTGCAAGTCGCGGAAAGACTGTCATCCTCTGCAGTCACTTGCTGGCAGATGTGCAGGATGTCTGTGATGATATGATGCTTCTTTATGGTGGAAAGATAAGAGTCAATGGAAAGATTGCGGACATACTCCAGGAAGAGGAGAGAACACGCATTGTATGCCCGACTCTCAGTGAGCAGACTATCAGCGAATTGAAGGAGTTCCTCAAGGCCAGGGGCGTTTCCCTTGATGATATTGAGGCAGATCACCCTGTGCGTAATCTGGAGGATTACTTCCTTGATGTGGTGCGCAAGGCCCGCGAGCAGAGCGTTGCGAGTGCAGGCGCCCAGTCCGGTGGTGAAATACCTGATTATCTGGCAGATCCCGGAATCCAGGATCTGGAGGCGCTTCGCCGCAAGGACGAGCAGCCTGAGGAAACTGTGGAAGAGAAGGAAGCTGCGCCCGCAGTGGATAATGAATTGCTTGAGAAGTTCTCCCATCCTGTCAAGGAAGAAAAAGAGGAGACTCCTGTAGATGAAAATGAAGCCAAACAGAAAGCCGAGGCGAAGGCGAAGGCCAATGACGCATTGGCAAAGCAGTTTGGCAAAAACAAATAAGGTAACAATCAAAGGAAAGTTGAAGGGATGAAAAAGGTTTTGATTCCGACAAAGTTGGACAAAGTGGCTGCCAACTATCTTAAAGAGCAGGGTTATACGGTTGTTCAGGATGCTGAAACTGATATGATGGAACTGGTCAGGAGCAATTCTGATGCAGAGGCTCTTATTGTTCGCTCGGAAAAGGTCACATCTGAAATCATGGATGCCATGCCCAGTCTCCGTACTGTTGTTCGCGCAGGCGCCGGATTCAATACTATAGACACAAAATATGCCCGCAGCAAGAACATCGATGTCATGAACACTCCCGGAGCCAATTCAAACGGCGTTGCTGAGGAAGTTGTTGCACTTGCACTTGCCGCATACCGCTTTGTAGTTCCGGCTGACAACAGCACCAGGGCGGGCAAGTGGGAAAAGAAGAAGTTCATGGGCCGTGAATTGACCGGTAAGACTATAGGTATTGTTGGTCTCGGGCATATTGGACAGCTGGTCGTAAAGCGCCTTTCCGGATTTGAAATGAATTTCCTGGCGTACGATCCAATTATTCCTCCGGCTGTTGCAGAGGGGCTTGGTGTGAAGCTGTGCTCACTTGAAGAGCTGTTTGCTGAATCCGATATCATCACACTTCATATTCCGGAAAACAATGAAACCCGCGGCATGATCAATTCCAGCCTTCTTTCACTGGTAAAGCAGGGATGCATGCTTATTAACTGCGCCCGCGCCGGCATTGTGAACGAGGCTGACATCAAGACAGCCAAGGCTGAAAAGGACCTGATGTTCTGCAATGACGTGTATCCCGCAGATGAGGCAGGCGACAAGTCTGTTGCAGAAATCGCAGATGTAATGCTCCCTCATCTTGGTGCAAATACCAAAGAGGCGAATTTCAACGCAGCAAAGCGCGCCGGCGAACAGATCGTTGAATATTTTGAACAGGGTGTCAAGAAGTACATTGTAAACTGACAGCGCAGGGGCTGCGTTCTCTGAAAAACAGAGTATGCGGCCTTAATGTCCTCTAAATGCAGGAAAAACCCGGATCTATACCAATAAAATGTGACTTGGTGATTTGACAATAGGGGAAAAGCCTGTAAATTAGTGGCGTTTTTGAAAGAGATGCCCGATGGTGTAATGGTAGCACAACTGATTCTGGTTCAGTTTGTCTAGGTTCGAGTCCTGGTCGGGCAGCCATGATATCCGTAAAGCGCTTCAGTTTTCTGAAGCGCTTTATTTTTTCCTCTGGTGCATTGATGCACCTGAAACATTTTATATGATGATATGCCGCAAACACCTGAATTAACACCTGCCATGCGCCAGTATATGGAGGCGCGTAGAAATCTCCCTGAAAAGACTATTCTGCTTTTCAGAATGGGGGATTTCTATGAACTTTTCTTTGAGGATGCGAAATTGGCAGCTCCAATAATGGACGTGGTTCTTACTGTCAGGGCGGGCGTGCCCATGTGTGGTGTCCCTCATCACGCAGTAAAGAACTATGTTGCACGCATTCTTGATGCAGGATACAAGGCGGCCATAGCAGAGCAGATAGAGGATCCCAAGCAGGCGAAGGGACTGGTTAAAAGGGATATTACCCAGATAATCACTCCCGGAACGCTTGTGGAGGATACAATGCTCCATAGCGGACAGGCAAATTTTCTGGTCTCTCTTGCCTTTGGAAGGGGAATATACGGCGTTGCCGTGATGGACCTCACAACAGGAGATTTCAGGCTGACCGAAATAAATGACAAGCAGGCTCTGGAAAATGAATTGCACAGATTGAAACCCGCAGAGTGCATTGTACCATCGACCTTGAGGGATTCATGGAATGAAAGCGGATATCCGGATGCGCCTCAAAGCATGCAGTGGTCACTTACGGATGACTGGGCATTTGACAGGGATATGGCGGATGACAGTCTCAAGCGCTTTTTCAATGTGGCTTCTCTGGACGGATTTGGCTGCCGTGGCTTCAACAATGCGATCTCAGCCGCCGGGGCGCTGCTTCACTATGTAAAAAATAATTTGCGCAGAGACATTGCACATGTGCGCACTATGCAGTCCTACAGTATTGGTGACAGCATGATTGTGGACAGGATAACTCAGCGCAATCTGGAATTGGTTGAGCC
>JAZURH010000005.1:0-4095 GCA_045606125.1 Lentisphaeria bacterium
CCGACCGCCCAATAAGGTATAGCGCATTTTGCGAAAAACAACCACTAAAAAAGAAAATAATTGAATTTATTTTTAGTAATTAAATAATTGCAATGTGTAGGATGTCAATTATAGATTTAATCGGTAAATATTCCTGAAAGATTTTGGTGAACAGCAGTATTTGATTCTGTATGCCGAAGTCATTTTGCTGTAATTGTTTCATTGCAGAAAATTTTATACAGAGAAAATTTATCATTAGTCAGTTCTGTGTCGCTTTTATATGATTTGTACTGGCTGTTAATGGCAGAAAAAGCCGAAGCCGGCAGAATTGTTTTGGCATAACGGAGATTTTTTAAGTCGATCGAAAGCCTTTTGTTTTCATAAGTTGCAGGGACTGCTGTGCAAACTTTTGATTATAACGCTTGCTTAATTTAAAGTATGGATTAACTTTATTATTTACTGTATATGTAATGTGTAACAGGCAGGTTTGAAGAATATGAAATTAATTGAGATACTCAATAAAAACAGATTTTCCCTTTCCTTTGAAGTCTTTCCTCCGAAGACCGGGACATCATTTGAAAGTGTAAGGGCTGCCACCGAGGCCATAGCGGCTCTCAAGCCATCTTTTGTCAGCGTTACATACGGCGCTGGAGGCGGTACCAGCAAATATACTTTGGAAATAGCCCGCAATATAAAGGAAACTCTTGATGTTCCCACGCTTGCCCATCTGACCTGTGTTTCATCCACCAGGGAAACTGTCAGGCAGCGCATACAGGACATGCGCCTGGCGGGGATTGAGAATGTGATGGCTCTGCGCGGCGATCTGACACCGGAACTGGAGGCATCGTCAGACCGCAGTTCCTGGGACTACTGCCATGCAATAGAGCTGGTGCGCCAGTTGAAGGCTGAAGCAGATTTCTGCATAGGGGGTGCCTGCTATCCTGAAGTACATCCGGAAAGTGCAAATCAGACCAGGGATATAGAGCATCTTAAAGAAAAAGTAGACGCAGGATGCGATTTCCTTACAACGCAGATGGTTTTTGACAATAATCTTTTCTACAGCTTCCTCTATAAGATACGGGAAGCGGGGATAACCGTTCCCGTGCTGCCCGGCATTATGCCGATAACCAATGCCAAGCAGGTGGAAAGAGCGGTAAAACTGTCAGGCTCCTTCATACCTCACAGGTTCAAGAGCCTGGTAGACCGTTTCGGGGACGATCCCGCAGCCATGAAGCAGGCTGGAATAGCCTATGCCACGGACCAGATAATTGATCTGTACGCAAACGGTATAAAGAACGTGCATGTGTACAGTATGAATAAGCCGGATGTGGCAGAGAAAATACAGGCAAATCTCTCCGATATTCTCGGAAAGGTCATGTGACGGTGAGATCCGTATTTACAGAAGATTCTCTGCTTCATGTGGAAAGTTTCCGGCCTGAACATCCGGACATTCGTGAAGTCATGCGCTATGCCGGAGGTGGAGAACCGGATCCGGATATGGTTGAAATGATAGATGAATGCTGCGCGGAACTTTTGCCGCGTCTGGCCTACAAAGTGTGCTGGAGGTATTTTCCAATTGCTTTTGAGGACGGAAAAATCAATCTGGGTTTCGTGACAGTTGAATCCGGTTCACTTGCAAGGAATCTTGCCGGATGCAGGGGTATAGTGCTTTTTGCCGCCACTCTGGGACTGGCACCGGACAGGATGATGGCGCGGTACGGTCGTATTTCGCCGGCCAGGGCGCTTTTTTGCCAGGCTGTCGGCGCTGAAAGAATTGAGGCTCTCTGCGATATGTTTTGCGCAGGGATGGAAGATAAATATGGTCCTTTGCGGCCCCGGTTCAGCCCCGGATACGGGGACTTGCCGCTTGAGCTGCAAAAGGATATTTTCCGCGTTCTGGACTGCCCGCGGAGCATAGGACTTACACTTACCGGCAGTCTTCTTATGTCACCTGCAAAATCGGTGACGGCGATTGTCGGATGCAAGGGCGCCTCTGTTGGCGCAGGGATGTGCTGCTGATATGAACATAAAAGATTTTCTTGCGAACAATAATGTTTTCTTTGATGGGGGAACCGGGACCATACTTCAGGAGCGCGGCCTCCGTCCGGGCGAGCATCCGGAACGGTGGAACCTGGCAAATCCCGATGTGATAATCGATATTCACAGGGCATACTATGACGCCGGAAGCAATATCGTGTGCGCCAATACATTCGGGGCCAACAGTCTGAAATTCGGACAGGACGAGCTGGAAGCGATCATAGCCGCAGCTTTTGACAATGCCAGGGCGGCAAGGGATTCCTCAGTAGGAAAGCAGCAGAAATTCATAGCGCTTGATATCGGACCTCTCGGGCGGCTTTTGAAGCCCTTTGGAGACTTTGATTTTGAGGAAGCAGTGTCCGTGTTTGCAAATACGGTCCGCATCGGTGCCCGCCTGGGAGCGGATATGGTGCTGCTTGAGACCATGAATGACAGCTACGAGACTAAGGCTGCCTTGCTTGCTGTAAAGGAAAATTGTGATCTGCCTGTGTTTGTTTCAAATGCCTACGGTGAGGATGGAAAGCTGATGACAGGCGCAGAACCGGCTGCCATGGTGGCTCTGCTTCAGGGCATGGGCGCGGATGCAATAGGCGTGAATTGCTCTCTGGGACCAAAGGCTCTTGTCCCCATTGTACGGGAGTACCTCAAGTATGCGGATGTCCCTGTAATATTTAAGCCCAATGCCGGCATGCCGGAATCCATCAATGGCAGGACTGTCTTCAATGTGGACGCCGAAGAGTTCAGTGACGATGTGGCCTCCATAATGGGAGAAGGAGTCCGTGTTGCGGGAGGGTGCTGCGGTACCACGCCTGAATACATAGGCAGGTTAGTAAAGAAAATGGAGGGCAGGGCACCTGTAGAGCTGCCGCGTCGAAACATTTCCATGGTGTCTTCCTATACCCGCGCCGTTGTGTTCGGAAAATCACCTGTGCTTATAGGCGAGCGGATAAATCCCACAGGAAAAAAACGCTTCAAGCAGGCGCTGCGGGACAATGATATAGGCTACATTCTGGGCGAAGGACTGAAACAGCAGGAGAAAGGCGTCCATGTTCTTGATGTAAATGTGGGGCTTCCCGAAATAGATGAAATTGCCATGCTGGTGCAGTCTGTGAAGGAACTGCAGGCTGTCATTGATTTGCCTTTGCAAATCGATACCGCCGATCCGGTGGCAATGGAGAAGGCTCTCAGATGCTACAATGGAAAGGCCATGGTAAATTCAGTGAATGGCAAGGAGGAGAGCATGAGAGCGGTCTTCCCCCTGGTCAAAAAGTACGGCGGTCTGGTCGTGGCCCTTACGCTTGACGAAGACGGCATACCACCGACTGCGGAAGGGCGTGTCAGAATAGCTGAAAAGATTCTGAAAACAGCCGGAGAATACGGAATATCATCTGCGGATATTATCTTTGATACTCTGGCTATGACTATATCGGCGGAACCCAATGCAGCTAACGCCACGCTTGAGGCTGTAGCAGAAATATCAAAGACAATGAAATGCAATACATCCCTGGGAGTGTCAAATGTTTCATTCGGACTGCCGGGCAGGGATATGATCAACGGGACTTTCTTTACCATGGCATTGGCAAATGGACTTTCCGCCGCAATAATCAATCCCTTCTCGGACGAGATGATGAAGGCATACTATGCGTTCAGGGCCCTGAAGGGACTGGATGCAAATTGCAGTGAATATATGGAGTTCGCATCCTCATGGACCCCGGCGCAGACCCAGACCGCGCCGGCTGCATCCGGACCTGTGCAGGATGGTGGCTCTGCTTCAGAATGCAAGTCGCAATTGCAGCGTGCGGTGGCGAAGGGGCTTGTCAAGGAAGCTGCCGCGCTTACATCTGAATTGTTGGCTGGCACTCCTGCAATGGACATAGTGCAGCAGGATATAATCCCTGCACTGGATATTGTTGGCCGGGGATTCGAGAAGAAGAAAGTGTATCTGCCCCAGCTTCTTATGAGCGCCGAGGCTGCCAAGTATGCCTTTGAGGCTATAAAAGCCTTTATGGCAGGTGGAGACAAGAGTGCAAGCAAGGGCGTATTCGTTATTGCGACCGTAAAGGGAGACATTCACGATAT
>JAZURH010000006.1:0-2974 GCA_045606125.1 Lentisphaeria bacterium
GGTGGGCGTTACTGTTTGTATTCGTCTGTTCTGGTTTTTATTAGTTTTGTTATATGCAGTTTATTCAGCCTTGTCAAATTGGGTGAAGCCGGGCTGGCCGGTAGTGCATATCTTATTTTTCAGTGTATAGGATGTTCCTTCCTTTATATGCTTCCTGCATTGTTTTTTGTTGGGCTTGCCGGTTGCATAGGAAAAAAGAGGGTGCGTATTGGGTTTGAGCTTACATCCTTAGTGATTGCATTTTGTATAATGCTTGCACTTGTATTGGATTTTTGTATTTATGACAGATTCGGTTATCATATCAATGGTCTTGTAATAAATCTCTTCCTTAATGACGGGGGGCTGGAGTCCATGGGGCTTGATGCAGCTACTTTAGTTCCCGGCATTCTGGTTATAATACTGTTTTTGTGCCTGCATGTATTGGCCTGGTATGTTTGCCTGCATACGGATCGCCTGTCATTTATGGCTGCTGTCTGTAAAAGGAAAATATTCAAGGCAGCCAGTCTTTCTGTTTTTGTTCTTTCTACTGTAGCTGCTTTGCTTATATGCGCATTGGGTGATTTTTTTGCAAATGCGGATGTACTTTCCCAATACGACGCATATCCGGTTGCATTGAATATGCGTATGCGTAAGTTCATGCTCAGATGCGGTTTCAAGGAGCCGGAAAGAGAGGCGACCTATGTATTGATGAAAGATGTTTCCCGTGACAGATTGAACTATCCGTTGAATCCCATACAGCGGAAAAAAACGGATAAAAAATACAATTTCATCTGGATCACATGTGAGTCTCTTCGTTATGATCTTTTGTCAGAGGAAATAATGCCGGAGTGCTGGAAACTCTCTGAAAAATCCTGGCGTTTTGAGACTCATTACAGTGGCGGACATGGAACGCGCCCGGGCATGTTTTCCATGTTCTACGGGCTTTACGGAACAAATTGGGGAACCTTCCTGCATTGCCGCAGGAGTCCATTGTTCATAGACTGGCTTCAGGAGGACAATTACAGAATGCTGTGCCAGACATCGGCCAAGTTTTCATATCCTGAGTTTGACAAGACGATTTTTGCTTCAGTCCCAACAGACGAAATAATTGAGATCAATAAAAAAGAGCCGGCATGGAAGCGCGATGTGATACTTGTGGACAACATGATCGATTTTATAACGAAAGATGATTCCGGCAGGCCATTCTTTCTTTTTGG
The DNA here is from genome assembly GCA_045606125.1 of Lentisphaeria bacterium. Taxonomy (GTDB): domain Bacteria; phylum Verrucomicrobiota; class Lentisphaeria; order Oligosphaerales; family Oligosphaeraceae; genus RGIG3456. The sequence goes on from JAZURH010000006.1 coordinate 1,197, forward strand.
ATTTTTTGAGTCCACTCATGCTCCGTATACATCCCCTGAAGATGGGAAATTACTCAGGACCACTTATCTTGACAGGATAAATTATGCAACAGTGAGCAAGGATGATGCAGAACTTCTCTATAATAGGGATGTTAATGCTGCGCATCATATTGATGGGCAGATTGCCCGGCTTCTTAAATTGTTGGAATCCAGGCCTGAACTGCGTGATAATACCATAATCATCATAGCCGGCGACCACGGCGAGGAGTTTTTTGAGAAAGGAAGGCTGGGACATAATTCCACATTTGTCGAAGAACAGATACGCACTCCTCTTGTAATTCATGTTCCGGGCATGGAACCTGCTGTTGTGAACAGGATGACCAGTCATACGGATATAGTCCCCACATTGTCAAGATTCATGGGAGTTCAGAATCCTTATTCTGATTTTTCAGTTGGGCACGATCTTTTTGATCCCGGTTATTCCAGGGATTCGTTTGTTATTTGCGGATGGGACAAGGCGATACTTATGAACAGTGACTACAAGTATACACTTCCTATAGGCGAGAACAGTTTTTTTGTAAAAAAACATATTACGCGCAGGGATGATTCTCCTGTTACCGAAGAGGAAAGCAGCAGCTTTATGAAGAAATATTCCGGGCAGCTTTTCAAAGCACAGACGGACATATCCCGCTTTGAATGAAGATTCCAGGCAGAAATCGAATTGAACATTTATGTATAGTCCATTTCCGCAATCAATAGGCAAAATAGGAATCTTTCCACTCAGTTTCGGTCGTCAGGAGAAGCTATTCTACGATAATACCTTGAAACGTCTTGAAGACTGGAAAGTGAATTATGTAATGCCGGAACCTGTGGGGGGGCCTTTAAGGTACATGGCTGCCTCTGATGAAGAGAGAGGTGGAATCTTCAATTCTCTGCTTGAGGATGAATCCATAGATTTTCTTTTGGCGATGCGTGGCGGGTTTGGAGCCGCCAGAGCATTGCCGTATATAAACTGGGATCTGCTTCTTGAGCGTAATATACCAGTTGCCGGGTTCAGCGATATGACTGCTTTTCTTATTGGAGCGTTGAGTCGCGGATATAAAAACGGAATATGCGGAGTAATGGCGGAAAGCACTTTCGGCGTAAAGTGCAGCTCCAAGCGTAAAATGACTCAGGCAGTCAATGCCGCCAGGCGTTGTCTGGAAGGCTGCGTGGTATCAGTACCGTATAAAAACAGGTACCATGCGTTGGTGACGGGAAAGGCATCCGGACCTGTCGTCCCCGGAAATCTGACAGTTATGTCATCGCTTATAGGGACACCCTGGATGCCTGATATGAGCGGATGTATTCTGGTGCTTGAGGGCATTGCAAACAGTGCAGTCAATGTGGACAGAATGCTCTGCCAGTTCAAGTCCTGCGGAATACTCGGGGAACTGGCCGGAATTGTTTTCGGGCAGTTTACTGCCTGTCCGGATGACAAATATCTCCCGGAGATATTCAGGGAATACAGTTCATTTGTTCGCGGGCCATCGTTCTACGGTTTGCGTTTCGGGCATGTATTCCCGTCTGCGGCGATTCGTGTGGGACAGACAGCTACGCTTGAAGTAGATGGAGACAATCACATTTCTTTTGTCTGAGTGAAAACTGACATGAAAAATCTTATAGGAATTGATTATGGCTCGGACAGTGTCAGGGCCGTACTTGTGACCCAGGAGGGAGAAGAACTTGCTTCCAGTGTTTTTGAATATCCCCGCTGGGCAAGTGGAAAATACTGCAATGCTAAGTCGGATCGTAGCCAT
>JAZURH010000007.1:0-11250 GCA_045606125.1 Lentisphaeria bacterium
TGTCAGATTTCAGCTGTCCTACCTCATCTTTAATGAGTTTTGGCAGTTCAATATTAAGCTCATCCAGGTTTTCAGGCATAAGCCTCTGCTCCCCGTTGAACAAGTGCAGATTGAACAAATCAGCTACTATTTCCTTTTTTCCGAAAAATAATTTTGATGCTGTATCCTTTTCTTGCATAGCATCCCTCCATAACGACTGTGAATTAACCACAAATAGACACCAATAGACACAAATAAGCTTTAATTGATTTTGTATAGGCATCCTTATGGCTGTCAAACTGATTTATGTAAATAGCTTAAGCAGGCAAACATCAGACGCAGTATGTTCAAAGTCAGCTCAAATCCTATTCGTTTTTTGTTTATAATAGAACCCAACATAATCCCCGGGCACCCAATAAAGTATCGCTTCTATCTCAAAAATCAAATACAAAAACAGAAAATAAATGAATTTATTTAATGTATATAAATACTTGCAATATTATTTATTTCAAGTATTGCTGTAATTCCACATATATTCCTTAATTTTATAAAACGCATGATTTCAAGGCACAATTGAACACAACCGAATAATGCTCCCTTTGTATTGATGCCCTTCAGCCTGATACGCTCGTCGACCATAACACGGCATTTCTTCCTGCTGTACTTTAGCATTCCCGGAGCCTGTTGTTTCATAACTTCATAGAGCATTTGGAAAGGCTGTCGCAGATGTTATTCAGACTCAGCGCATGGGCAAAATAATAATAGACCATTGTCAGAACATAGCTGATTGCACTGAATGAAGAGTTTTGGATTTTATGTTTGCCCGCAAATCCTTCGATAATTCCGTCCGGTCTCTAACTTGTAATCTGAGCAAGAACGGACATTGTATGTCTTGTCAATGCTCCAGCATCCCATAATTGCTTGGGAGGCTACCAATAAGATGCCCATGATACCGTTTTTTCAATTTAACCGCCAAGTTATGGGACGTCTGTGCACCAATTTGGAGAATTATCTCCATTACATTTTACTAAAGAGGCTCATAATTTATCTTCTGTAGCAGCAAATAGTCAATACAAAGAAGCATAAGGTGCCAACTAATGTTCAAAATCAGAAAAACGGGTACTATAGACCTTGACATAGTGGAAAGCAATCCCATCGTTTTCCAAGGCAAGCCATGGCTAATGGAATATGTCAGATACCACGAAAAGACAGGACCTTCAAAAAGCTATTACGGAAACACGCAGGGAAAATCATACTGCAGATTCAGAAGTCTGGAAGACTGCCAGACTTTTTCGGCACCATTCGGCCTGGGCTGCAGTTTCGGAAACGCCTTTGTCGACAATGACCATATTGTCGTAACAGTGACCGATTACTGGGGCGGTCCCGGATTCAATATCATGGAATCAGATGACATGGTGCATTGGTCAGCGCCGCGCCCCATATACACAGCACCAGGAATCAGATGCTACAATTCATCCATGTGCAAAGCAGACGGCAGATATATCAATGCGCTTGAAGTGGGAAATGTGGCAGACGCCCTTGAAAACTACATCGTCTTTCTGGAGACAAAGGATTTCGTAAACTGGAAAGTGATCCCGGAGGGCTTTGTCCGCAAGGGGGCACCTGTGCTTCGTTATTTTGACGGTTGGTTCTTCTATATATGTCTGCTGGGCGACTATACAAACGGCTTCAACACCTGCATATTCCGTTCCAGAGACCTGAAAAATTGGGAAAGCAGCCCACAGAATCCAATTCTGCCCTTTGATGAAGAGGACAGGAAAATACATCCCATGGCAAAGCTGACTGACGCACAGATAGAAGACACCCGCCGTGCAATCAACATAAACGCCTCGGACATGGATATGTGCGATTTCAATGGAAAGATGATAGTGTCCTACAGTTGGGGCGACCAGAGGGGACACGAATTCCTTGCACTGGGCGAAGCCGACTGTACCGAAAGGGATTTCTGCTTCAGCTGCTTTTAAACTCAAAAGGGGCACCGCTCAAGACGGTGCCCCGGCCAATTCTACCGCAGAAAAGCGGCAATTTCAGCCGCTGCCCCGGCCAATGTTCTTCCCTCACGGGGACGCCACTCCTCCAGAGATGTGGAGTAGAATCTGTCTCTTATTGACTTTTCCTTTTCCTCCAGAGCTGCAGCGTCCGGATAGCTTCCCGCGGGCAGTGCATCCAAGTGTTCCCTGAGTGCCTCCGCCTCCGGTATGTACACAGCACGATACAACTCATGAATATAGGAGCGGCAATATGAATTTTCCGCATTTCCCTTCAGTGTCATTTCCGCATGAGGATTGAGAGGTCCTTCTTTTCTAAGCGTATCAAGAGTGCTGTTCATGGAATATTCCGGCATGGTCTCAAGGAGATCTGCCATTTTCGCTATCATCGCAAGAAGCCTTGAAGCATCCGCCTTTTCAGGATTTCTCATGGTCAGCTTCATGTTGATATCACATATTTCCCTTGTGATAAGGCACATAAGAGCACTTCTGATCAGATCAACAAGGTCTCTGCGCATCATTTCAGAACATTCGCACTCAGCAAGTTCAGCCGCCTTTTCAAAGAATTCCGTTGGAACCATAAGCGGTCCGTGCTTTCTTGAACATTCACTGTACAGATGGGCCGGATTGCGTTTAGCAATCGCCCTGAAGGATCCAAGCAAATTAAAATGGCTGGTATATATGCCCTGGTACGGGCGTTCCGTGCCGAAAACCCAGGAATTAGTGGCAAAAGGTCCTTCCGTCAACTTCCAGAGCTCAAGCATGCGATCGGCATATTCCACTTCATAACGGTCCCGGCAGAACTGTTCCAGAGAGAAAGGTTCATCAGCGGATCTCTTTGCCAGATACTCAAGCAGCAGGGGATTCGAATGGCTGTTTTCACTCCAGATGACCATACCCTTACAGAAGTTGTCATCTTTTGCAAAACGATACATATCCTCTATGCGTTTGAAGTCAAAGAACAGGTCACATTGAGGTTCATAAGCCTGGAATATGCCGAATATCCATGGGAATCCACCGGGAAGCCCCCAGTTAAGGAAATTATTATAGGGGCAGCCGCTGTCTGTAGTATAATCCAGAATGATGGTGTTGTCCGGATCCAGCTCACTTAAGAATCTGCGAACTTCCGGTGCATTCCACCTGAACATAAAATCCCAGCTTGCCACAAAAAGAGGCGAATTAGGATAATCCCTGCGTAGACGGCGATCAAATGCGCGGAAGGCTGCTGTCTTTGTATCAAAGTTCTTTTCAGGATCCCCGAACACCCTCTCCGCCAGACCGATGGTATGAAAAACATCAGGTTTGCCATAGTTCCTGATATGGGCGTCTGTCAGTTCAAAGTATTTCTCTATGTTGGCAGGCTTGCTGCAATCCCACACCTGCAATTCCATGTTGGCATAGTTATCCGAACTCTGATTCATGAACTCAGGCTTGAAATGCTCCAGAAAAGCCTTTGGCGTATGGCTGTACCAGTGGGTCATGGGCCCCATGTCCTCGGGGTGCATAAGTCCCCGTTCAAAGGCATAATCCAGCAGTTCCTTGCGCAATTTTCCCCTGTATTCCAACGAAATAAGCTCCGTTCTGTCATTATAGCTTCTTTCTTTGGCCTCCGGGGCAGGACCGTCCAACGGCGGATAGGGCACTACATCGGGAAAGGCCTTCTGGAACAAATCATCCTGCCCGGTACGCAGCATGAAAAAGGAGAAATGCCTTTTCATAAGATAGTCTATCTCCTGTTTCCATGTATCCAGAGTCCAATGTTCCGCCTGGAAACGATACAGGGAACGATGGGCAAAATAGCGCAATCCCCTGTACTTTCTCCTGAACTGCTTGCGGTAATGTATGCCTTCAACTGGAAGAGTCTTCATTGAAGGCACAATATCCCCATCCCAAAACCAGCGGCATCCGCAGAAGCGCTCGAAATATTCATAGACTGCATATATGACGCCGCGAATGTTTCCACCTGCAAACAGCAGTTTTCCATCAACCCCGGTTATGCAGAAATCATCCGTTCCCCCCCTGACTTCATGGGACTCAAAAGAAAACTCTGCCTCAACGACTTCCGCCCCGGTCCTGGCAACAAGCCCGTGAAATATTTCCCGGGGCACGTTGAATATATTGTCCGTCATTTTGTTTCCTTGCTCCTTTCCGCCTTTACTGAATATTCCGCGGTCCAGGTACGCACCAGATGGGGGTCATTGCGGGGATATGCGTCCGCCCAGACCGGCTCCAGCGTGGCAGCCTGTCTGCTTCTCCAGCAGAACATCTGGTCAAGCCCCTTGGCAGTAAGTGTGAATGTCATGTCTCCGGTCTTCTGCCTGACGGAGAACACGCCGGACTCAAGAGGATACTGCTGGCTGATATACTTGCCGAGGAATGGCTTATCATTGGGGAAAAGAGCTCCTTTCCGTACGAAGGAAATATGCTTAGCGCCGTTGTCAACCACCTTTTCAGAGACATATTCCGACACAGCAGCAAGAGCCACATCATCCTGAACCATGGCAAAATTGTTTATAGTTCTCAGCCTGAACATTCTAAACCCACCGTCAGGCACCACATCCGTGCGCACGCTGAACTCCATGCTGTTCCGCATTATGCTGTATTCTTTGCGTATCACCAGTCCGTCATAAGGCGGCTTTACCAGCCTGAAGCTGAACTTCACAACCGCCCTGTCCCTCTGCAGGTCCACATTCTCCATTGTCACTCTGTTGCCGGCAAGGGGGAAAGCGCCTCTGTCCATGAAAATATCCGCTCCTATCAAATGAGCAAGAATCCTGTCTCCTGCTTTCCATTGTGCCTCGCCCGAGTTTGTAAGATTGAATTCCATCTGCTGTACGGGCGTACCGATTATACAGCTTTTGCCGTCATTCCTGTATGTAATGCCATACTTTTCCTGACTGCTGAGCTTCTTTGAAAGTTCATCAAACAATTTAGCGTTTTCCGCCTCCACATCCGGTCCGCTGTAAGCAGGAGCAGCGGATTTTTCAGGCGAGAATCTGACCATTATGTAGGAAAGGGGTTCCATCTTCAGCCAGGCTTTGCCGTTCTTTGTGAAAAGACGCTTGCCCGTGTCCACATCAGTCACGGCCTTTACTGCGTCTTCATCATAATCCAGACTGGCGTAGGCCGTCTCAATATCACTGTTATTGAACACCAGCGAGAAGCTTGTGCCGTCCGCTGACTTTCTTTCAAGGGCATAAATATTCGCGTCCCCGTTGTACTCAAGGTTCAGCTTGCGCTTTTCAACGGTGAAAACCCCCTTGTCCCAAGTGTCCTCGGTTCTGGCAATGTATTCCATGACTCTGCGGAGTTCGGCTATCTGGCTGCATTGGGTAACATACAGGCCCTGAGCAATAGCCGGAACCTTTTCTCCGCAGAAAAACGCAGCAAGGACATGCATTGCAGGACGCTTGGCATCGTTCACGCGCTCATGGCCCCAGCCATTGCTGGCGTAAGTGCGCCTCTCTTTTTTAAGCACCGTATTTTCCCGCTCCAGACTCCTGAAGTAATTAAGGGTCGAAGCGTAATTCATGGAGGTGAAAATATCCACACAGGGGTCGAACAGCGTGGAGCGTATGCCGTAAAGCTCTTCATAGTCCTCATCTTTTTCAGGGGCTATTGGCATTGTGCAAAGAAGAAACTCATATCCCGGATCTATAAGCTTGACTGCCTCGGCAACAACCCTGACGGCCTCCGCCCGCTGGCGACATCTGAAATCAACCCAGGCGCGACGGTGTTTTTTCAGTATCTCCATTGGGGGTATATTGGCGGGAAGCCCATTTACGGAAGTAAATGCGGCAAGGCAATCCCTGCAGAAGCAACTCATAGTCACAGGACCAACCACGTATGGCTCATAGTCCCAATGGGCCCGCTTCGCATTGCGGATGCGTTCCAGAAGGCTGGCGGACTTCGTTATGAGTCCCTTGAAATATTCCGGCCCCTTTGCAACCCATGCAGTATCGCAATAGAGATTCACCGGTGCTCCGGTTACATCCACGGCAGGAGCACAGTCTATCTTTATATCGCGTCTGAAGGGAATTACCCTGTCGATTTCTGCAAAAGGCACATGATTCCATCCGGCCTGCTTCCAATATTTATCCAGCTTTGCCGCCAAATTGTCCCCGCTTACATCAAATCTCATTACAGGATAGGACTGCCATGAATTGAAACGGCGCCATTTCGGTAATTTGCCGGCTTTAACTTCACCTATTATACTGACGGGTACCGCATAGGACACGGTACGCTCTCCGCAGGTGAAGGTCATTTTTATCTCAAAATCATTTGGAGTCTTTTCCCCGACTGTGAAAAGCAGTGAATTTCCCCATATAAGCCAGTCATATTCCGGTCCCACCTTGAATGTTCCCGGCGCAATTTCCGGCACAGGAAGACATATTCCCTTGCTGCGGAGCCACATATAAAGCTCCACATTAACGCCCTCCGCAGTTTCCACCTTCAATGTGACTTCCTTCCGGGGCATAATTCCACTGTTAAGCCTGAGAAAGCCCACTCCGCCACGCTCCATCCTGTAAGTCGTGCCAAGGGGAGCTCCAGTGAAATTTTCAGGGAAAGGGTTGGATGGCATCTCCTTTATATTTTTTTTTACAGGAGCCTTAAGACTCACAGGTGTCTGGGATGAGAAAAGAACAAGCCTGGGATTCCTTATATAGAGCGCATTGTCCTCAACTCTGGGCTTCTTGGTTTTGTTATATACAATAAAGCCAATGGATAGAGTTTTGGCCCCCGGGAAGGAAGCAACGGGAATAACGCTGGAAAACTTTACCCATTCGGACTGTGGTCCATGGTAATTCCAGAAAATGCGCTTGTCCTTCTGAAGTGCCTTTCTGTTGCCGTCATAAATTGAATATACGCAGCCCGCTCCATCCTCAAGCAAGTCCGCCTTGATTTCCGCAGAGAAAAAGTAGCTCTTGCCGCTTTCAACAGGAATGGTCTGGGAAAAATAGCTGGCATAGGAACCGGATTTTTCGGATATTCTCATTACACCGTTTCCGGCCTGATAGGCTATCTTGTTTGCAATGCTCCATCCACTTGGTTGTATTCCATCCGCACTTTCGAATGCAGGATTCTTCAGAAGATTGTCAACTGCAGCCGGGACTGCGGCAGCGTTAGGTGCGGCTGCGGCAGGTGCAGGCGCCTTGCGTTTTGCTCTGATTGACACAAGCGTCTGATTGGAGTATTCCTCAAGCCTGATATTCCTTATACAGATTCCATTGTCGCTTTCCCGGGGAGCCTTTGTCCTGTTATACACCACAAAGCCGACAGACATGGCTGCCGCGCCGTTGAACCTGGATGCGGGAACCTTGAAGCCCACCTGAATCCAGTCCTCAATAGGCGCCTTGTGGAAAACAAAAACTCCTCTATCCTTTGCCAGGGGCTTTTTATCTGCGCCAAAAATTGAATAAATGCAGGATGCTCCGTCCTCAAGCTGGTCGCTTTTGATTTCAAAATAAAGGAAATAATCCTTACCGCCCTCTATTTTTACCGTCTGGGAAACGTATGCTGCGTAGGATTCTGTCTTTCCCGAAATGCGCAGTATTCCGTCCCTGGTCTGAAATGCCTTACTGTTGCCAATGCTCCACTCTGCCGGCTTTATGCCGTCCACACTGGCAAAAGTCCCGTTCTTCAAAAGATTCTCGCCTCCCTGCAATGTGCAAAGAAGGGCCAGAATAAGATTTACAAAAAGTGCTGTTTTGAACATATTGTTCCTCATCTTCATTTGCCTCCTACTCCGCCGTAGAGCAGGTAATATGTCTTTATCACTTCCTTGTAGGGCCTGGCCGAACCATCGCAGTGAACCACATTAAGATGCCCCGAATGACGCTTTGAAAAGCGCATGCCGTAATCACTCGCACTCGGTGAACCTATGAACACATAGCTTCCATCACTGAACAGCATGGTTGAAGACGGATAAAGCAGCACGGATGTATTCAATCCACTGTTGTTTCCCATCCCGGGTCCCCAGTACTTTGTATTTGTCTTATCCTCGTTGAGCATGCAGCAGTTGTAGACATAGGTGGGATATACATTTGTATAACTTGCCAATGTACCTTCCTTTTCGGAGGGATATATTTTTCCTGTACTTTCAGCTATGCTTTCCGGACATACAAGTATTCCTCCTGTTGCCAAATCCCTGTTATTGAAACGCACGCCGCAGTCTTTGGTGAGATAACCCATCTGCATCATTATGTCCGCCCATGTGGGCTCAATGTTCACAGTGCCGTATTTGACTCCCATGAATGTCATTCCGCTGATACGCTTTCCAGCCTCATCCACATAGTATTTTGGCGGATAATGGGAGGAATCCATTGTGTACTGAAGGGTCGCCAGGCCCAACTGCTTGATATTGTTGGTGCAGGCAATGGCGCGGGCCTTCTTTCTGGCAGCGCTCAAGGCCGGCAATAACATAGCCGCCAATATAGCTATGATGGCAATAACGACCAGAAGCTCTATCAAAGTAAAAAAGCTCGCCCCACTCCGTCCACGCAAAATGTTTTTTCTCATGATTATTTCCTCTTTGAAAAACAATGTACCTAAAAATGTTTTGTTTATTTTACTAAAAAATCTTAAAAAAACAATGATTGATTTGCGAAAAAATTTGTCCATTTTGATAATTATACCATTGATTTAATCTAAAAACAATATATTTTTTAATCTAAATCAAAAAGCTGGCATTTTTATCAAATAAAATCATGAATGAACTGAAGAATCTTATACTGAACTTTTCCGACAATCCCAGCCACGGTTATTTTTCCGGATTGAAAATAGCCGAAGACTTTACACTGCCGGATAATATACTTATCTTCATGCACGACCATTTCACCAAGCCCCATCCGATAACCATGCGCTATATGCTGATCATTCCGGCAGTGCCCCTGGGCTATGTGATAGACAATGAAATAAGCTTCACAATAAATCCCGGACAAGCTCTGCTTTCATTCCCCTGCCAGAACAGAAGACTGCAAATGACCTATGAGGATTCTTTTCACGGATACCCCAGGCTTATGATCACATTCGAACTTTCCGGAGATTGTAGTTATCTGCCGGACAACATGCTGCTTTCCATAACGCCCATGGCCGAAAAACGGCTGAGAGAACTTATAGACGCATACAGCAGACGCCTGAATACAGATACAGCAATAATGCTGTACCTGCTTCTGAAAGAACTTTCCAGCGGGGAGACCATCGCACAGCCGATCCGTTACTCTGACGAAGTCAGCGCCGCACTGAAATACATAATCAGCAATCAGGGAACCACAATCACACTGGAGAATCTGGCCCATGCCGCCCGGTGCAGTTCCAGCAATCTGCGGCTTCTTTTCAAAAAGGAGATAGGCATGTCCCCGGGAGCATATATAATAAACTTCAAGCTTAAACTTGCGGAAAATTGTCTGCTGCGCAGCTCTATGAAAATAGAAGAAATAGCTGAGACCTGCGGCTTCCAGTCCATTTACGCATTCAGCCATTTCTTCAAGAAAAAAAAAGGAATGTCCCCTCTGGCCTGGAAAGCGCTCCATATAAAATAAAAGGGCCGCGCCATAAGCGCAGCCCTCAGTAAAAAACACTCAAACCGCTGGGAAATTATGCGGGATTCAGCCCGGGCAGAATACGCCCGAACAGATTGCCGTATTTCTTCAGATTGAGAGATTCCACAAACGAAGCTATCTTTGTGACTGTTGAGCATGGGTCAATGGAAGCATCCATGCAGTCGCCCTCCAGAATAAGGAGAGGAAGACCAATCTTCTCCAAACCTTCGCGAAGACGCTTTGTAAAAGGCCTGTCTGCCATGCTGCAGCGCCCGAAACCATGTGTGTAAAGCACGCATCCGGTGAACTTTGCTATCTGGGATATCTTGGTCACATAATCCACGCGCAGCTTAGGATCCAGGAATCCTGACGCCAGCATCTTCCTGGCAAGTGAACGGATAGGATCCAGCACATCCATGGGCTTCCAGCCCACAAAGTTGGTTTCCTCGAACACAATAGGAGCATTGTATGTATTCTCCAGCATATCAAGATACTGGGAATTGTAGAACGGGGGAAGATGCAGCCAGAGAAGACGATGCGTATCATCTATGCTGTAACGCTTCTCAGCCCATTCCTTCTTCATGAGAAGTTCCTCATAGTAGGCCTTCTGTATGTCCACCAGTGTCTGCGTTCCCCAGAGCTGGCTGAATATCACGGAATTGTATACCGCCTGTGCGCCGCGTATCAGAGGCGGAGATGTCCAACGCAGCTCATTGCACTTGCGGGTGTAGTCCGCAGCCTCGTTGGAAAGCTCACAGGCTTCGGTGAGGCGCCCCGGATCAAGCTTATAGCCGAATGCCTTTTCCATCATGTGTATGGACTGCTCCAGCCCCTCGGCGATCTGTTCAACAGCCATATCAGTATCGTTGCTGATAGGAGTCTGCAGAGAATAATAGCGATCCTCAAAATCATAATCTCCGGCAAGATCCGCAAAAATGCGTTCACCCTGCTGGCAGGGCTGGCTTGTTGAAACGGCAAACGCCGGCTTTTCATGGTTGATACCCTCAAGTATGCGCAGGAAAGAGCATGTCTGCTGGTCAAATCCCTTGCGGGCCGCCACATCAAGAGCTTCCTTTATCCTGCGGGTATTGCGCCCGAACAGAGCCGCGTATGTCTCAAGAGTAAGTATTCTGGTCTTGAAGGCGTTAAGTATCTCCGTGGGGAAGAAAAGATTACGCCACACCAGAGGCTTGCTTCTGTCCCTGCCGAAAAACTCTTTCTTTGTGCTGTTGACACGCATCATGACAGACTTCTGGGGAGTCGGTTCATACATGATCTTTTCCGTATCCAGCTTGCCCTTGAGCTGAGTGAACTGGCGCGCCAAGCAGGCGGCTCCCAATGCACCCATGACCTTATGATGTTCAGGGATCACAATCTCGCTGCCGGTAATCTCTCTCATGAACTGCGCAACAGCTCCGTTGGCCGCAACGCCGCCCTGGAACTGTATTTTCTTGCCGGGATGATGAAGCAGCAGCTGTCCCACACCGTTAAGAATTGCCCTTGCCTGAGCACGGCAGGCGCCGGCAAGAAGATCCTCAACAGGAATGCGGTTTTTGAACTTGTTGATCGATGTAGCGGAAAGCACTGCGCACACTGAACTGAACTCTATGTCCGTGTTATAATTGACCTTCTCGGCAATTTTCTCCACGGGAATATTCAACTTTGCGGCCACATTGTCCAAATAACTTCCTGTTCCGGCAGCGCAAACACCTGACATCATG
>JAZURH010000008.1:0-3626 GCA_045606125.1 Lentisphaeria bacterium
CAGACCCGGAGCAAAACTGATCGCAGTGGCAGGTTCCTGCGGCAAGACATCTACAACAGGATGGATTGCAGACGCATTGCTGCAGCTTGAGGAAAATGTTCTTATGGTCAACGGCGGATACAATGTGCGCCCCGGTAAAAAGGGCGCCCCCGGAAACTTCACTTGTTCAGAAGGCACACCCTCCTGGCTGGTGGCAGAAGTTGATGAAAGTGACAAGTCCCTGATCAACTTTGCGCCTGACTATGCCGTGCTTCTGAATGTAGGCAACGACCATTATGAAGAAGATGAGCTGCGGCGCGTATTTACTACATTTCTGTCCCGTGCGAAATGCGGAATTGTAGTACAGAACGCACTTTCAGACCTTGTTCCGGAACAGTCTTCCTGCAAAGTAGCATGCTTCGGAGAAAAACCCCGTGAAAACTGCATAGCCCCAATTAACTATGAAAGCGGCAGGAACGGCATATCCTTCAATACAGACCGTTTCGGCATAGTTGCCGCCATGCAGTACGGCAGACATTCGGCTCAAAACGCCTGCGCCGTGCTTGCATTGCTTGATATGCTGGGACTCGGAAAAACTGCAGAAGAACTTGCCGGTTCAGTAAAAACATATCCAGGTATACGCCAAAGATTCGAAGTAATGGGCGAAACAGAATCCGGCATACCGGCCATAAACGACTATGCCCACAATCCGGAAAAGATCAACGCTGCAATATCGACTGCCAGGGAAAGATACGGTTCACCTATTATAGCGGTATTTCAGCCCCATGGTTTCACGCCATTCGGATTCATGCGCATGGCTTTAAAAGAAGTACTTAAAAACACATTGAATAGTGATGACAGATTCATCCTTCTACCGGTATACTACGCCGGTGGTACAGCAGCTTTCAGCCCAACATCGGAGGAAGTGGCAGCGGAACTTGCTGCAGAAGGTATCAATGCGATGGCGGCAGACAGAAACGAAGCTGCAGCCATAATTAAAAACTCAAATGCCAAGGCCATAATAGTAATGGGAGCCCGGGACAGGTCCCTGCGAGTCTGGACAGGCCAGCTGTGCACAGAGGACAACTGAAGGATTCAAAGCAGCCCCTTTTCCACAAGAGGTCTTATGCTGCGCTCAAGAATGCCGTTCATGTGAGCCAGAGCTATGCCGTAGTTTGTAAAGGGTATGCCCTGATCTTCCGCGCACTTGGCCCGAAAATGCATCTCGCGCTCAGTCTGCATGCATCCGCCGCAATGGATTACAACCGCATATTTTGACAAATCCTCCGGAAAATCATTGCCGCTTGAAAACTCAAAGGCAATATCCCTGCCGCAATGACTGCGTACAAGACGCGGGATTTTCTCCGTCCCGATGTCCCCGCACTGGCGATGATGCGTGCATCCTTCTGAAACAAGCACAACATCCCCATCTTTCAGATCGTCAAGAGCCTTCACACCACGTACTGCCCCGGCAAGATATCCTTTGTAGCGGGAGAACAATATTGAAAACGATGTGAGCCATACATCCTCAGGTACCATACCGGAAACTCTGCCGAATACCTGACTGTCGGTCACTACAAGGCGGGGAGGAGCGGACAATGCAGAAAGGGCCCGGGGCAGTTCACTGTCTCTGACAACTGTTCCAACAGCTCCGCTGTCAAGAATATCACGGAGAGTCTGAACTTGAGGCAAAATAAGCCTGCCTTTCGGAGCGGCTGCGTCAATAGGCGTAACAAGTACCACCATGTCTCCCGGGGTAAGAAGATCACCGACTATCCTGTTAGGATTTTCTCCGGAAGGCGCGCTTCTGCAGATAAGTTCCTTCAATTCATGCAGGCCCTGCCCTGTGACTGCGCTGACAGCCATTACTGGCATTGCCCCGGTGTCAATCGCGGATGAAGACTCCAGATCGCTTTTATTTACGGCAATGACGCAGGGAATGCCCCTGGATTTTATAATATCCAGTATTTCCCTGTCCCTGTCAGTCATGCCCGCCGCCGCATCAAGCACCATGACCGCCATATCCGTCCTGTTCAAAGTCTGGCGAGCCTTGCGCATGCGCAGCTCGCCAAGCACTGTGTCATCATCCAGACCGGGTGTGTCAAACAGCACCACTGGTCCGAGAGGCAGCAGTTCCATTGTCTTCATCACAGGATCAGTAGTAGTCCCCCGTTCAGCAGAAACAACCGATAAGTCCTGCCCGGTAATTGCGTTCATCAGGCTTGACTTTCCTACATTGCTTCTGCCGAAAAAACCAATATGCAGCCTTTCAGATGATGCGGTGCCGTTCATTGTCCATTTCCTCAGAATCTGAAGTCACGCTGGCCGTTTTCGATTTCGGCAAGACGCCTCTTTGTTATTTCACGGATCTTCTCGGTCGGGATCTTATCAATCTCCCGGGCAATAAGTTTTTCGCCTACTTCCCTTGTCTCAGGCGAAGCATAATCCATGAGATACTCCTTCAATGTCATAAGTGCATTGGGATGGCAGCAGTCAAGAATCTTGCCGGCCTTGCACAGTGACATGAATCTGTCCCCTGTGCGTCCTTCCCTGTAGCATGCTGTGCAGAAGCTGGGAATATATCCCATTTCCATCAGCCACCTTGCCACCTCGTCGAGTGTACGCCTGTCGTTGACATCGAACTGTGCCGACTCCTCAGCCTCCGGCGTATTGTCCGCATATCCGCCAACACTTGTCTTTGAAGCACCGCTGATCTGGGAAATGCCAAGATGCAGCACTTTTTCGCGTGTCTTTTTGCTTTCCCTTGTGGAAACTATCATTCCAGTATAGGGAACAGCCACCCTTATGCAGGCCACTATCTTGGCAAACTGATCATCATTGATGCCGTTCTTGAATGAATCGGGATCAATGTCATCGGCAGCCCTCAGACGCGGCACGGAAATAGTGTGCGGTCCCACACCGAACACTGCCTCCAGATGTTCTGCATGCATAAGCAGGGCTGAAAACTCGTAGCGGTAGCGTTCAAGACCGAAGAGTACTCCAAGTCCAACGTCGTCTATTCCGCCTTCCATTGCCCTGTCCATGGCCTCAGTATGATAGCAGTAGTCATGCTTGGGACCTGTGGGATGCAGATATTCATAGCTTTCCTTGTGGTATGTTTCCTGGAAAAGGATGTATGTGCCGATGCCGGCGTCCTTGAGCTTGCGGTAATTTTCCACAGTCGTGGCGGCAATATTCACATTGACCCTGCGGATCGCCCCGTTCTTGTGTTTGACGCTATATATTGTCTTGATCGACTCAAGCACATATTCGATGGGATTTTCAACGGGATGCTCGCCGCATTCCAGCGCAAGTCTCTTATGTCCCATGTCCTGCAGTGCGATTACTTCGCGGCGTATTTCATCCTGAGTGAGTTTTCTGCGGGGAATATGGGTATTCTTCAAATGATAGGGGCAATAGAGACAGCCGTTGATGCAATAGTTTGAAAGATAAAGAGGCGCAAAAAAGACTATGCGGTTTCCATACAAATCCAGCTTGATCTGCTCGGCCAGGGCATATATCTCCTGATTTTTTTCCTCTATATCGCAGTCAAGAAGCACAGCCGCTTCCCTATGGGTAAGTCCCTTCTTCAACTTTGCTTTAGCAATGATCTGATCTATGAGTTCTACATTATGCTTGTTCTTTTC
>JAZURH010000009.1:0-5019 GCA_045606125.1 Lentisphaeria bacterium
ACGGACTCTTCAACGGTATTTATGAACTGCTGCACAAACAGGGATGGCGCTGGACAGAACCGGGAAAAAACGGTGAAAACCTTCCGGAAAATCCATCTCTTGACTTTCTGGACTGCGAATCTTTTTCATTCACGCCCAGCTTCAAATACCGGATGATAGACCAGTACAGGGATTCGGATGCATCAATAGAACTGCTGGACTGGTTCTCGAAAAATCACATCAATGTAGTTCAGTACAAGCCCGGCACCTGCAAATATGCAGACAAGCTGGGAATGCTTTCAAGAAAGGGCGGCCATCTGCTCCACGATCTCATGTGGCCGGACGCCCCCTTTGACGATGGCAGAACTGTATATGAAGCCCATCCGGAATGGTACGGTCTGCCTGCAGACGGGGAAAGGACTGAAAAGACGGCAGCTGACGTGCAGCCCTGCTTCTCCAATCCTGAACTTCTGGACTGGCTTTCAGCCAGGATATGCGGAATGCTGCAGAAAGAAATGTCCGATGTTGACATACTGGATCTATGGGGATTTGACACCCTTGGCAAATCCTGCAGCTGCCCCGAATGTGAAAAGATCGGCAATGGATCCGACCAGTTCCTGCATTTTCTGGATGCCGTACAGCGTCATCTGAATGCCGGCCTTGACCGCAAGGTAATGCTCAATACCATTGCATACAGCCCCACGAACACAATACAGGGTCCAATACATCCCGCACCGAAATGCCTTGCAGCGAGTGATTCCTTTGTAATTTTCTACCCCATAACCCGTTGCTACAGGCATTTGCTGGGAGACAAGGAATGCAAAATAAACGAAATGTACAGGGACTCTCTTCGCGAATGGCATGAAAACGCACCGGAAATGCCACTTTGGTCAGGAGAATACTACAATGTTTCCCTTTTCGAGGATCTGCCGCTGGTATTCGGCAAACTTGTTGCCGACGAAATGAAATACTACCATGCCTGCGGCTGCAAGGGGGCGACCTATATGCACAACTTCTCCGTAAGCTGGGGAGTCCGTTCACTCACACAGATGCTGCACACCCGCTACGCCTGGAATGTGAATACGGACTATGACAGCTTCCTGCAGGACTATTTTGTTTCACGATACGGAAAATATGCCGGCGCCATGAAAAAAATATACGCCGATGTACAGGAAGCGTTCAGGGATATAACATCCTGGCGCGCATACAGCAAAGGGGAGGCAGCTGTATGGAAATTCGGAAAATGGGACGGAAAGAAACCCACCGGGGAACTTGTCGTGCCCTATTACGACACTGAAGAAAAGACCGTTGCCGAACTTGGCAGATGCTCAGCCCTTCTTGAAGGAGCAGTGGAGCAGCTCCGTGAACTGCTGGCAGAGGAAATGGAGGCATGCTGCGCAAATGTACCTCAGCCGGATATAGTGGCCTTTGCCCAGGGCAAAACCACATGCTGGGAAAAGCTTGAATATCGCATCGGCGAGGACCTGCGGGGCATGATCTACGGGCGGGATTCCATGGCGCTCTATGCAGCGCTGGCAGAATACTACAATGCCCTGCGGCTTGAAGACCGCAAAAGATCAGACGCCGCCTGGGCAAAAGTGGACGGCATAGCAAAAAGGATGTCCGAATACTTCATTCCGATACTTTATGAACAGAAGACTCCCGGAGTTCATATTCTTGACGCCTTGAGCAGGACAAAGATAAAAGATGTAGTTGCCCGCTGCCGACGAGCAAGGGCGACCGGTGAAGCATAATTTTAATCAAAATAACAACACGGGAACAACCAGCATGATCAGGAAAGGCAAATTAATAATTCTGTTATCTTTTTTCTCCATTCTGTTCCTGTTCGGAGCAGAAACGCTTCGCATTGATTTTTCAGATGCGGGCGGAAGCAAGACTCTTCCCGGCGGCACCCTCCAGATACCGTCTGCAGTCAACGGTTGGCTAATCCGGGGAAAAGAAGGACTTGCAATACCTGCAAAGGAACTGGTGGGCAGCGAGGAAGGTACAATGCTGGTCCGCTTCAAACTTGAACGCACTCTGGACAGGACACAAAAGCAGCGCAACATCATGACACTGCGCTGCCACTCCAGAAACAGAATCGCACTCTACATAGCCAGAGATTCCACCACACTGCGCTTCTATGCAGGAGACTATGACAAGAAAATCTATTTCCAGTCTCCAGTTCCCATTGCCTTCGGCAAGGAGCATGTGGCCGCAATCGCATGGGGCAACGGCAGGATCAGATTCCATCTGGACGGAGTACTTCTGGAGGACACCTCCCTGCCACTGCCCATGGAAAGGCTGGATGCACTGCATCTCGGACCCTACAAGGACAGATATACATCAATGGTACCCGGAGATGACGACATATACTTCAAACAGGTCTTTACTTTTGACAATGCCCTTCCCCCTGCGGAAATCGCAAAACTTTCCGGCGCAGTGCTGAAGAGCGCAGTCGAAGCGAACCCGGGGCTCCTCAGCGTGCCGGTCGAACAGAAGGACAAGCCCGTTCTGGACGGCAAAGTGAACGAAGATTTCTGGCGCCGTGCCGCGTCCATCCCAGTCCTTGTAAACCTGTACAACAGAAAGGACAGTTTCAAGGCTCCCCAGGGCCGTTTTATGATCTCAGCAGACAGCGGCAAGCTTTACATAGGCATGCGATATGTCTTCCCTCCAGGAAACACAATAAATCAGGGGCAGGTGCGCACAGCTGCAACCAAGCCGGAAGTCTGGGGCAGCGAATCCTTTGAGTTCTTCCTCCAGGTCAATGGCAAGCCCTACCGCTTCGCCGGCAATGTGGCTGGCGGCAGCACGGAACGCCGTGCCTCTGAAAGGGAATGGACAGCCCCTTGGGAATACAAGTCCAGCCTCACAATGCTCATAGACAACTCACAAATATGGGAAGCCGAAGCCGCGATTCCATGGTCCTCCTTCGACCTGAAGGGCATCCCTGCGGGAGAACTCCCCTTCAATTTCGGACGCAGCTGGACAATTACAGACTTTTCAGGAGCAACCGCCCTCAATCCGGACGGCAGCTACTGGATCAAGGAAGACATATCACCCCGCATAAGATTTGACAGCAAGGCACCCGCCGCACTGGTCAAGGAAAGAAACAACCCCTCCGGCGGAGCTCTGCACCAGTCAATGACCATTTATTCGCCTGTTGCCGGCAAGGTCAATTACGAAATCGCAATGCTTACAGCAGACGGTTCAGCCATGCCGATCCCGGTATTTACAAAGACTTTGACCATGAAAGCAGGAGAAATCAAAGAGCTTGATATAGACGCAAAACTTTCTCCAGGCGTCTATGACACACTTCGCTACACTCTCTCCATGAACGGAAAACCCTGCACCAGAAATCTCATCCCCTTCAAGCTTGACGAGATATTCCTGGAAGCGCATCCCCGCTTTTTCTCCGGTCAGATTGATGTTGAACTGCGTCTGGCCATGATCAAGGGCAAGTTCGGCAGTGAAGCCGCAGCCGCTCTGAAGCTGCTTGACCCTACAGGGAAAGAAATCTGGTCAGGCGCCGTCTCAGGGGAAAAAATGACAATTCCCTTTGATCACAACAAACAGGCTGCCGGTCTTTACAACCTGGCAGTTGCGGACAAAGCAGGAAAAGTCAGCTGCAGCATAAAACTTAATTATCCCGGAATCGGAGACTGGGCCAAAATCAAATATGACAAAACAGTCATAATCCCCCCATTCACTCCCCTTGTGACAAAAGGAAAAACCTTTGCGACATGGGGCAGGGAATATCGCTACGGCGATTCCATATTCCCGGATTCGATAAAGACTCAGGGCAATGAACTTTTCAAGGCAGCACCCGAAATCATTGCAGACGGAAAGGCTGCTGACGGCGCCGGATTCACGCCTGGCTCAAGCGCAGACCACAGGGCGGAATACACATCCGCGGTGAGGCACCCTGCATTCAATGCAAATGCAAACAGTTTTGTGGAATACGACGGCATATCCTACAGCAAGATAAAGCTGACCGCAAACCAGAACCTGAACGGTCTGAAACTCAGGTTCACACTTGATGAAGCGTACGCTAAATATCTGCACGCTTCCAACGGCTCGGCATGGGGAACCAAGACTACATGCGCGCTCAAGCCCGGCGCAAACAATCTGGCATTCTATCCCATGGTATGGCTGGGAGACGAGGAACAGGGAATATGCTTCTTCACGGAGACCAGAAAAAACTGGACCGGTCCAAAAAATGCAATGTGGACCATCACGAAGGAAAACGGAAAGGCACTGGTGGAAGTCTCGCTCAAGACAAAAATGAGTAAAGGGGAAACATTTGACTTTGAATTCGGCTATATTGCAACGCCTGTGAAGCCCCATGTGTCGAACTTCCCGCTGGACATACTCGGATGCAACCATACACCCATGATGCGCAGACCGGGACACGCCCATGTTAACTACCTTTCAGTATTCAGCCATTACAATGGCTCCGTGAACTTCTTCAACGATATGCCGACTGAAGAAACATGGCATGACAGAGTAATGGGAACGCCGCAGATAAAATGGCGCAAAATAGCCAAAAACAAAATATCCGCCTATATGGCATCAAGGTGCATTTCGGATGAATACCCGGAAATGCAGGCATACAAGGACGAATGGAGAGTGGCGCCGGGAATTGTGCTCCCATACACCCAGGAAGGCAAGAAGATCACCCTCTATGAAACCTGCCCCACCACTCTTGCACTGGATTTCTTCACGGCCCGCATGAAACGCTATGTAGAACGTTTCAAGGTAGACAGCATATACTTTGACTTCGGTGTATTCGGCTCATGCAGCAATCGTCTCCATGGTTGCGACGGACGCTGGCCCATCCTGGCAATGAGGGAATTCCACCGCAGAACAGCCCTTATTCTCTACGAAGCTGGAATAAAGGAACCCCTTGTTGTCCTGCACAACACGGACTGCGTCCAAATACCCGCCATGACATTTGTCACCCATCTTTTCAACGGAGAGCATGTACGCCAGGCGTCAAGCACTCTGTACCATGACGGAAAAGACATTCAGGACGGA
>JAZURH010000010.1:0-9375 GCA_045606125.1 Lentisphaeria bacterium
AAGAAGTCCGCTTCTGAAACCGGTAAACCGGCTGTCATGCACTTTGCCCCGAAGACCTATATAAGCATATTCTCCAGGACACTTCTCAACAAAATGCCGTGCCATGTCCCGGGACGCCTTGCGGTTGTTTACAAGAACAGAATCGCATGCCACTGTTTCAAGGCGACGCCCTATCATAACGCAAGGAACGGGAAGGCTGGAATAGAATGCCTCCTGTTCCGGCGTGGACGCCCATGGACAGGCAAGTATTCCGGACACTCCATGGCGGCAGAACATATTAAGCCGCTCCCGCTCCGTTTCAAAATCGTAGTTGCTGGAGGCAATGACAAGACTGGCGCCTATGGAATGGGCAAAAGTCTCTGCGTACCCCGCAAGTTTTGCAAAATACGGACTCTCCAGGCATGTGGCAAGAAAACCAACCAGAAGAGGCCCTTCCCCCTCGGCAGATTCTGCGCAGATACTGCGTGCAATGCAATGTCCTCTGCCGGATTTCTCTATGCAGCCCTCCTCCCTAAGACGGGTCATGACATTGAAGCCGGTCTTCAGGGCGACACCCCATCTGGCGCAAATATCGCGTACAGTGATAAAACTGTCTCCTGGGCCACCGAACTCACCGTTCGCCAGCCCCTTTCTCAGTTCTTCAAGTATCCTGTTTGCCTTATCGCCGGACATTGTTATACCAAATGTTATACTTATGTTATCTTCTTGAGTATAAATTACAATAACAAAAGATCTTTTCAATAGCATTCAGGCAAAAAAAAGCACACTCCGCTGCAAACGCATGGAATGTGCCCTTCTGTCTTATGACTCAAACGCTAAAGCGCGCCTCAAAAAAGTCATGCCCTGAAATTAAAACGCTCAGTAAGGAATGCCTTAATCGTTTCAGCCAATTTCGGGAACTTGGCTATTTCCCTGTCTCCCAGAATAACTATGTCATTTATCTTGCCGGCCTTGAACGCCGCCTCAGCCCGGAGCAGATAGCGGCGTATCAGCTCGCAGTCATATTC
Organism: Lentisphaeria bacterium; assembly: GCA_045606125.1. Taxonomy (GTDB): domain Bacteria; phylum Verrucomicrobiota; class Lentisphaeria; order Oligosphaerales; family Oligosphaeraceae; genus RGIG3456. The sequence continues at coordinate 1,008 of JAZURH010000010.1, forward strand.
CAGATCGGAAAGGCCTATATCCTGCATGAATATGCCCAGCATTATCTTCTTTCCCGGGAAACGGACCCTGCACTTCTCCACAAGATAGTCGAATTCCACGATCTGACTTTTGCGGTCGATCCACAAATTAACAACATCCAGACATTCCGCCACAAAGGGAATATTGGGATTGTCAAGTTCACGGGCATAAACAACACCGTACATATCCAGAGCGGGATTGTGCTTCTTCAGCGCCTCACGCACAGCCTTCACATCCTTGACCGAATAATTGCGTCCAAGATATATCACCAGATCATCCGCAATCCCTCCTATGATATTCGGATATTTCAGGGACAGCTTGCTGAGCCGCTCCGCGCTCTCCACATCACTCTCCTGCTGCGCACCTTCAATGCGTGCCGTGCTGGTTATCTGGCAGACGAGACGGCGGCATCCTTTGTGAAGTTCCATTGCCTCCTCGCTCAGCGGACCATACACATACACCACATTTTCTGCCTGAAAGTATTCAGCACCCTTCACGCTGGTGTCCGGCTCCATGCTGCCGCCCCAGTTAGGCGTGGGGCCTCCCCAGACAAAGACATTTTCCTTTTTCAGCCTGAGAGGTCCTGTACAGGCATCCATGTCCTGTCTGTCCATGATCTCCAGCAGCAGCTGATCCATTCTGGCACTTGCCTCTCCCATCACTTCCATATATTCATCTGTCGGAGGTGCAGCAAACCTGTATGTTGGACATGCGACCCGGGCGTACTTGTTACGCACAAGCATTTGATTTTCAAGCGCATCCTTCTGTGCAAAAAGCCTGCACAGGTCTTCTTTGTTCTCACTCATGGCATTCTCTCCTGAAAACAACCGGACTTAAAAACACAAGTAATAAAAAAAACGGCCTTGCGCACATTGACGCAAAGCCGTAAAATGGCGGAGAGACTGGGATTTGAACCCAGGGTACTGTTTACAGTACACAGCATTTCCAATGCTGCTCATTCGGCCACTCTGACATCTCTCCGTTAAGTGACTATCTTTAAAAAACTGCTATAAGTTAATCCATATTCGAAAAAAAGCAAAGCAGCATTGCAACTTTTTTCTTCTTTTCAAACTATGCCCCGGCTTCTATTCGAGTGCCGGGGCAATTCAATTTTATCAGCGCAGTTCCATAAACTCTGGGACATCAGTCAGATTTGATTCCCGCTCAAGTTTGAGGTAGAACTCATTGAGCGCCTGGTTCTTCTTCTGATTAAGAAGCTGTTCACGGGTACTGTCTCTCTGATCGGCTGCTGATGCAGGAACTTCCTTTGCATCCAGGTGAACCAGATAATATCCGTTCAAGCCGCGCTGAGGAGCAAGCATTGCATTCACATCAGTCTTGCCAAGTTCAGCCGCCATGCTGTATATGTCACGGACCTGGATATCGCGGAACATGGCAATGTTCTTGTTTGTCAACTTTGTTCCTGCAACAGTAAACTTAAGTTCACCGGCTGCAGTCTTGAGATCAGCACCGCCCTTGAGAGCAGCAGCTATTCTGGCATTGTGAGTCTCGGCCTCTTTCCTGGCAAGTTCAGCACTCATATATCTGCCATAGACACTTCTGAGCAGGGGATCAGCTTCCTTCCTGTCTTCAATATAAGCATGTGCAATCTCGTCGATGCACGCCACATAAACTGCATCACTGCCTTTCACCACATCAGTGCAGGGGCTATCCAAAGTTGCTCCAAACACAGCAGCCATGAGATTTGAATCAGCTGCTGCACCGGAAGCAAGCCTGTTTACACGAACAGTCCTGGCAATGTCTGACACCTTTGCCTTTCCGTATGCTGCAGCGCCGCTCTTAAGGGCCGCAACAGCCTTGACTCCCCTCTCCTTGTCCAGGATATCTGCAACAACAGCTGCACGCAGTTTGCCCGCATCATCAGCAGCAGCCTTTGCAGCTGCATCATCTGTAAGCTGTTTGACAAGTTCAGCCCTGACATCTTCAAGTGAACGGGGCCCCTTCTTTTCAACCAGCCTGACTATGCTGTAACCATCTTTCACTGCCACGACAGGTGAAAGCTGGCCAGCCGCCATCTTATCAACCTGCTTTGCAAGAGCCTCATCCAGAGTCTTCACATCCACAAGTCCGGTACTTACCGCGCTTTCCTCGGAAAATTCTTTTGCGACTGCAGCAAAGTCAGTTCCATCAGTCAACTTCTTGAATGCAGCATCAGCCTTTGCCTTCTTGGCAGCCTTGGCCTTATCATCGTCACCGTCAGCAAACTTGACAGTGATCCTGTCCAGCTTTACTTCCACCTTGCCGTATTCATCAATACGTGCCTCATAGCCCTTCTTAATGTCCGCCTCACTCAGAATCACTCCGGCCTTGTAGTCTGCAGGATTAAATGCTGCAACCGTAAATGACCTCTGTTCTTCATGATAGAAAGGAGCAACATAATCACGGATGAAATCAGAAAGTTCCATCATAGCCTTCTGTCTGGCGGCCATATCCATGCTTGTATCAGCCTGGATCTCCTGCTGTTTGGCTGCGCCAAGCTGCCAGAACATCTGAGTGCCGGGAGCAGCTGCCATGTAGGGAGCGACCTTTTCATTGAAGAAAGCAACTGCCTTTTCCCCGATAATAGCATCCCTGACCTTTGCGGTTGTGGCCTCGTCAAGCTTTTCAGGAAGAACTCCGTCCTTTATGTCAGCAAGCATCACAACTGTGAACTCGGCAGGTGTGCTCGCAGGGACATGATTGACCTGACCGGGCTTGTCAAGAGCTGAAATCGCACGGGCTACAACCGGGCTCACACCGGATTTATCCGCAACAGCAAGAGGAGTCAGGCTGACAGCCGCCTTGGCAGTCTTTGCAAGTTCCTGTGCCTTCGCTACAGCAGCCTTGGCATCCATTCCGGCAGTTTCCTTCGTGACGGTCTGAATAAATGCGACCGCTGCCTTACGCATTTCAGCACGGACCTTGTTAGCCTTCAGCTCGGAGGCGATGGTGGGCTTTGCCTGCTCAAGTGTCTTGCCCTTGTAAAGGCGATCCTTCTGGGCATTGTAAAGATTGATGATCTCATCATCCTTTACAACAATGTTCTTTGCATAATCAGCCAGCTTAAAGCTTGCCAGAAAAGCCGAACGGAGCTTATCAGGAACTATCTCTGCCTTCCGCTTAACAAAGAAATCATCAATTTCACCTTGTGTCGGCTCGACGGCCCTGACAGCATCCCTGGTGATCTCCGCATAGCTCAAAGTGTATTCCGCCAATTCAGAATCGACTTCCGCTTCAGTTACCGTCACATCCTTTGTCTGCTCATTCTGCAGAAGCTCCATTGCCAGGTTCTGACGCACCATTTCATCGAAATCAGCAGCCTTCATATTGAAGCTGCGAAGGAAGTTGTCCTTGAATGAAGTGAAAAGTTCCAGTGAAAACTTGCCGTCCTCGGCAAATATGGGATTACCGTGAATGTTCTTGGCTACATCAGCATCGCTGACTTTCTTGTAGAAGCCATATTTCTTTGCAGCGCGGACAGTACGTATACGGTTATAAGTCTCCCTGTTCAGCATGGCCTCATTGAACTGGGAAAGCAGCACATTATAACGCATATAGCAGGTAAGATCAGCCATATTGCGGAAAGACATGTACTCCTCAACACTGATATTCTTACCAAACATGCGGCCCATGGACTTGACCCGACCGGGGCCGGAACAGCCGCCTTCCGCACCTTCAGGCGCAACAAAAACCACAAACGCCAGGCATATAATGACACCAAGGACAATATATGTCAAACGGCCATGCTTCTCAACATACTTGTTGAACTTTGAAATGATCATTTGTATGATTTCCTTCTGCTATTCTATATAAGTTCAAATTATACTCTGTTTCATTTAATGGAATCACGAAGAGCCGCAACCGCATCAGCCACTGCCGTGCTCTTGTTGAATATGCTGCTTCCTGCAACAAGCACATCTGCACCGGCGGCAACAGTACGAGCCGCATTGGCTGCCTTTATTCCACCATCGACCTGAATACGCAAAGCCTTGCCATGAGCTTCAGCCCATCTGCGCAATGCCGTGACCTTGGGAAGCTGGGATGCCATGTAGGACTGCCCGCCGAACCCTGGCTCGACAGTCATGACAAGAGCCATTTCCACCATGGGAAGATATGGATAGAGACTTTCAACAGGAGTACCGGGACGAAGTGTTATACCGGCAGTGCAGCCGGCACCGTGAATCTGCTCTATGGCAGCTGCAATATTTCCCTCGCTCTCCACATGCACGGTTATATGATCAGCACCGGCCTTAACAAAGGAATCAATATACTTTTCCGGATTGCTTATCATCAAATGCACGTCAAAAAGCATTCCGCATACGGGTCTGATAGCCTCCACTATGCAGGGTCCCATGGAAAGATTGGGCACAAAATGCCCGTCCATGATATCTATATGGGCAACTTCAGCTCCGGCTTCCTCCGCCTCTTTGAGCTGCCTACCCAGATTTGCAAAATCCGCCGCCAGCAGTGAGGGGGCCAGCAATACGCCGTCCCCATAGTCGCTGAACCTGTGCAAGTTCGCCATAAACTTATCCCTCTGCAAAAACAAAGGCGGACACAGCACTCTGCGTCCGCCTTAAATCTGTCACCAATGCCTGCGGCTGTTACGCCGTGCAAAGCATACTGCCACTTGACTGCAAGTGACCACCACCGTATTCCTCAGGCTTTGACAATCCTGTTTGAACGGATACAGGCAGTGCAGACTTTAATAGTCTTGACTGTTCCATTCTCATTGACCTTGACGGTCTGAAGATTGGGGCTGAAAGTACGCTTTGTGTTCTTCACAACGTGCATACCGATACCACCCTTCTTCTTGGCAAGACCTCTGCGGGTGATGTGTCCGCCCACAGTCTTGCACTTGCCGCAAATTGCACAAACTCTGCTCATTTCAACACCTCTGGGAACTGACCGGATCAAACCGGTCCTATTGCAATATTATGATTAAGCAAAACTGTTTTGAAAATGAAGTGGTGGGACGGCCGGGACTCGAACCCGGGACCACCGCATTAAAAGTGCGATGCTACTACCGACTGAGCTACCGTCCCACTCTCATTATTCAAAAATTAAAACGGAACAGAATATACACGATATTATGTTTTTATCAAATCAACTGTTCACTTTTTTTGACATTTTTATACATTTCTGCCATAATATCAGCACTTATCAAGCATTTTTACTCTGAAATCATTTGCAGGGATACCGTCAATCTCATGATTTCCATAGTTTATCTCGACGATGGCCATGCGACCGTCATCAAATGGATGTATAGTCCGTCCCACTTCAGGCGACTTTTCGGGAAGTTCAATCCCTGCCAGCTTCGCAATTCTGCGATATATACTGAAAAATGCAGGTTTTTCCTCATCCAGAACAGCTATTTCCGGAGCTGCATTCATAAAGAATACTTTGCCTTTGCCATATACAGCGCATGTCAGTGCCGGTGTGCCGTCCTCATTCTGTCCAATCACATCTGCCTTTCCCTGAGCAATGCGGCGCGTATATCTGCGTGCAAGGGAAAATACGCTCTCGCAACCATCAATACGGAATGCAAGCTGTTCTTCTCTGTTGGAAAGATAATCCACCTTGCATCCAAACACCTTTTCAAAAGGCTGAAGCACTCCGTTTCCAGCGTCTGTCACAAGAAGCACAGCTCCGGCAGCGACCCTGTCAAGGATCTCATCATATCGTACCTTATCCACCACGGAATAATCCTCTATGGCGGGAAGCCAGTAGAAATCCGCCTTCGGCACAGGCCTGTATTGTGAAATAAACTCTATTTCCAGACCGGCCTGTTTTGCAAGAACCAAAGCACCGTAAGCGGCACGCCATTGGTCCTGTCCCGGCGTAGTCATTACAAGAGCATCGATCCGCCTGCCGGGAAGTTTGTCAAAGGGAAGTGATTTCATCCTGTTTCGGAAAGCGGTGAACTCCATTGCGGCCGGATGAAGCGAACCATCTGCCTTCAGCAGCCCCAGTTCCCTTTCCATTGCGCACCACCGGTATGGCGCCTGCGCCAGGTGTCCCTGGTCAAAAGCGCACCACCACAGATATGCCAGACAGTTGCATGCCCATGCGGATGCCAGTGTCGTCCTGATATAGGCGCAACGCCTCTCCTCAGAAATGATCATCGGGCCAAGCGTTCCTATTTCTTCCACAAAAGCCGGCCTGCCTGATATTCCACGATAGAAAAGCGTTTCAGCCGTACTGTGAAAAACAGCAGGGACTTCGTTCAACGGCCCCCTGCCGCAATGCTCCGTAAAACAGGGATAGGGATGGGTGGTCAGAGCATCGTAATGCGCTCCCTGCTCAAGCAGACTCCACGGCATGACAGGTTCCGCATTCGGTCCATGCATTCCAGTCCATACCGGCCTGGAATGATCAGCGCTGCGTATGGAAGCCGATATAAAACCGAGCCAATGAGCTGCCTGCGGCTCGTCGGCGTTCCCCATGCAGTTGCACTCGTTTCCAGGCTCCCATGCAACAATGGCTGAATGTTCGCGGAACTCATTCACAAAGCCCCGTATGAACCTTCCCTCCCAGCGCAGCGCCTCAGGATCGCTGATAACATTCAGCCCCTCCAGAGCATGAGGCACAAAAAGCCTGCCGCTCATCCATCCTGTAAGCAGCGCCACAACAAGTTTCAAACCATGCCTTTCAGCGCAGTCGGCCAGATAGCGGAAACGCTCAAGCATAACAGGATCAAGTCCATTACCATCGGGAGGAACGGGCCTTTCATCCGGCATGACGCATTCTACAGGTTCGCCGAAAGCGCGCCTGAGGCGTTCTACAGGCTGGAAATCCGGCCACAAGGGAAAGACACGCAGCATGGTCAATCCAACATCAGCAAGACGGCCCAGATCAGATTCAACCACTTCCGGCCTCCAGTCACGCCACATGTACATGCCGGCATGGCTGGCCCAGTAGTTGCATCCCAGCTCCAGCCTGCCATCCTCAAGAGCCCGACTTTTCTTCACCGATGATACCATGCATCACTCCAGTTAAACAGCTGTCAATAAGCCTTCAGCCCCTTCAAGTTCCAGTCATCAAGGGAATAAGGTCCGGTCAGCGGCGGTTCACGATCGATCCATGCACCGTCTGTGAAATCAGGTATTGCCACTGGCATGCTGCCCAGATTTATGGAATCCTCGCTCAATGTGGTTATGGACATCCATGCTGCCGTATCATATACATCGATAGGAGTCTGTGTGCGATGCTTCACAGCCTCAACAAAGCCGCGAAGCACAAGATAATCCATTCCTCCATGGCCGCCGCGCACACCGGCATCCTGGTAGAACTTCCAGAGCGGATGCTCGTATTCCGCATAATAGTCCTCTATCTTCTCCCATTCGTGGGGCTTGGGTGATCTGTCAAGGAAATAGACCCCCTGCTTATCCTCCTGCCAGATACCCTTTGTTCCCTGAAGCAGATTCGCCCTGGAATAAGGCCTGGGAAGGGATGTGTCATGGAAAAGCGTGATAGTCTCGCCGTGGGCGCATTTGATATTGGTCGTAACCACATCCCCCAGGGTGAACTTGTAGTTTGAAAGCGGATGTTCACTGCCGCGTTCACGCCTGTTCCATTCATTAAGCCCCACTGACTTGGACGCCATTGCCGTCAATGACACCATACGGTTTCCGCGGTTGATGCCCAGATACTTTGCAATAGGTCCCAGATCATGAGTAGGATATACATCGCCATTACGATGGCTGTAGTTCACGAGCCTGTAATGCCTGTTTTCCTTGCCCTTGCACACTTCTTCCCGCAGATCGTGGCGGTAACCTCCCTCTGCATGTACAAGTTCACCGAACAGCCCCTGCTTGACCATATTGAGAACAGTCATCTCATTGCGTCCATAGCAGCAATTTTCCAGAAGCATACAGGGCATGCCTGTGCGCTTTGAAGTGCGGACCAGCTCCCAGCACTGCTCGATGGATGTGGCACCGCCGACTTCCGTAGCCACATAGAGCCCATGCTCCATGGCGTCTATCATAATCTTTGCATGAGATGTCCAGCTGGAGGGAGTGACCACAGCCTGAACTCCTGGCACTTCAAGCAGCCTGCGATAATCAGTTGTCCCCTGGGGAAGTTTTTTGTAGCCAAGCTCCTTAAGACTCTGCAGCCCGGCATCAACCCTGTCCTGATACAAATCACACACGCCAACGATCTGCACATCTGTCATTGCCGCCAAAAGCTTCAACAGACCACTACCACGACTTCCGATGCCCACAAAGGCGATTTTGACTTTTTCCCTCATTTTCACATTTTCCTCTGATTGCTTGTTCAATTAAGCACAGACTACACACGCAATGACAAATCAAAAAAAAGAGCCCGTAACTCCACTGAAGTCGGATC
>JAZURH010000011.1:0-8059 GCA_045606125.1 Lentisphaeria bacterium
TAGATATTACTTATAACCAAGACTTAAAATCTTTTACAAACTGCCGGATTCCATCCCGCCAGACAAGATATATTCCATTTATTCAATCCTTGCATCTTGCACTTTTCATCAGATAAAGTTACATACACAGAGAAAAACACCTGTAGTCAATTTTCATGTTATGCAGTTCCGACCGCTTACGCAATTCAACTGGAATACCATATTTAACAAAATCACTTTTTTAAATTATCGGTGCATTCTCACCCAAATCACCTGAAAACCACAGTAAAAAAACATGGCGAATCTTTAAAAAATAATTTATTTCAAATATTTTTTTAAAATTTGCGTTATATTAGTCGTGATTTTTTTTATTTGTGTCATAGAGGAGCTTTAAAGATGTCAAAAGAGGATAAAGTGGCGGTAAAGGAGAGGCTGCTGTCCACCGGCATAAGATTGTTTGCCGAGAAGGGGTACGCCGGCTCCACTTTCCGTGACATTTGCGAAGCTGCCGGCAGCAACATAGCAGCCATAAACTACTACTTTGGGGACAAGGAAGGTTTTTACAAGGCTGCAAAGGAGTATGCCGGAAGCATTTTGCGGACAAAACTGAATGATTTATGGGAGAAGGCAGACAAGGATCCCTGGGAAGCGTTGCGCATGCACATAGATTTTCTGCTTGATGCGGCCTACGATGATACCATGTTCCATATAAACAGGATGCATCTCCGGGAACTGATAGACGCTGACGCCGTTCCAAGAGGCGATACGGAAATAAATGCCGATAATAAACGGAGGGAATATGATGAGCGCATGTCCGTTTTCCTCGGCAGGCTTCTGGGGCCGGGGCTTGATACTCCTGAGAACATAAGTCTTCTCAGGTACACCTATCACAGCTTCTGTCTGTTTCTTCCGATACATCGTCAAGTGGAAGAAAAGTACCTTAAGGGCAAAGGACGTTTTAATGTTCAGTCCGCACTTGGAAAAAAGGCTATGGCAGACTGCATTTTCAATGTGGTGCGACGCACAGTTGAAGACATGAGGTCCAAGCTGGAAAAAATCAATTGAACATCAGAAAAACATGTAGAATACAAAGGAGTTCCGGGAGTTGAATATGAAAAAGTTTGTCTTATTTGCATTTATCGGGTGTTTGTCTGTGCTTGCTGCAGAAGCCACAAAAGACAATGCCGTGATGAAACTGACCCTGGCTGACGCCAAGAAAATAGCACTTGAAGCAAATCCGACTCTGGCAATAACCAGGGCACGCATCAAGGCCGCCGCCGAAGGAGTAAACAAGGAACTTTCAAACTACTGGCCAACCATAAATCTTGAGGCTTCAGTCACCCGCATACGCGATGCTGCAACACGTCCCGCCAGAGATTTTGATAATACGACAAATTACGCTGCCGGACTTTCTGCATCATGGGTACTTTTTGACGGCTTCCAGAGGGAATATGGCGTTTTGACGGCAAAGTATGGCCTGCTGACCGCACATGAAGCAGACAAAGATGCACAGAGAATGCTTCTCAAGTCCGTTGCCACATCATTCTACACTGCCCTCCTTGCCCAGGACAATATGAACATCGCAAAAGAGGACGCAGATTTCAACCGCATTCTTCTTGATGACGCCCGCAAGCGCCACGAAGGCGGCATAGCCAAAGCCAGCGAAGTCAAGAACTTCCAGCTCAAAGTCCAGAATGCGGAAGCTGATTATGTTTCCGCCGAAAAGAACTGGCGCATTGCCATAGTTGCCCTTGGAGCACTCCTTTCGATCAGCAGAGACAACATCTGGGAAAGCCTTGTACTTGTATCACCCACCACAGTTAAAGAGACAAAGTATGACTATACACAGCTGTACGACTATGCGATTCAGCACCGTCCGGATCTTATTTCCGTCAATGCCAAGATACAGAACAGCCGGGATGCCGTTCAAGCCTCCAAGAACAGGTGGTATCCCCAGTTGACGGCGTTCGGCAACTATGGATATGACCGTGATAATTCCGCCCGCTTCAACAAGCATTATGATCGCAGCATTGATTTCGGCCTGAAAATGACATGGAATGTATTTGAAGGCGGATATACCTCAGCCTCCATTGCATCCGCAGAAGCGGAACTCATGGCAGCCATACGCGAAAGGGATGATCTGCTGATCTCCATCGGTTCAGAAATACGCCAGAATCTTCTCACAATAAGCTCCAGCCGCAAGCTGCTGCAGCTTCAGGAACAGACTCTGGCTACCGCAAAGGAGATCAGAGATCTGGTTCATGAGGAATATCTTGGCGGAACAGCCACGATTACAAGACTCAATGAAACCCAAACTGACGTGACAAAGGCCGCATCAGAGCGTTCAGCAGCCTACATCCAGCTTCTCAACAGCATTGAGTCACTGCATGTAAGCACAGCTGAAAATATTCAGAAGTGATATAATCACAGCAATTTTTCAAAAAAACAATAGAAACCTTAAACGACGACAAACATGAAAAAGATCAAAGCGATATCTACTGCCGCCGCTGCCGTTGCAATCCTGCTGCTGGCCTGTTATGGTTTTACAAAGGTTCAAGCCTACAACAAAGCACGGCAAGCTGCCAGAGCCGGAAAGCGGGATATGGCCGTAACAGTCCAGACAGGCAAGGTGTCGCTTGCAAGAATTGACAATGTCTTCACATTCAACGGCGACATAGATGCACTTCATGCTGTCGATCTTAAACCAAAAGTAGCCGGACGCCTGCTGAAACTGGAACTTGAGGACGGTACTCCCGTTGAAGAAGGCGTGCTGGTCAAAAAGGGACAGATCATAGCCATGATTGATGACAGGGAACACAAAGCCCAGCTTGCCCATGCAAAAGCGGCCAGTCTTGCGGCTGAGGCCACGCTTGCAGTGGCAAAGTCCGATGTCAGCAATGCAGAAGCCGGACTGCTCAATGCCAAAGCCTCAAAAGAACAGAAACTCGCCGATAAAAAAAGCGCGGAGGCGGCCTTCGAATCAGCAAAAGTGGCCCTGGCAGACAGACAGAGAGAACTTACAAGACAGCAGGGCCTCCTGCAAAAAATGGCTACGACCCAGCAGACATACGATCTGGCGCAGACAGCATACGAACAGGCTGAAGCCGAAGGGCGCATTGCCGCCGCATCAATTGCTGCAGCTGAAGCGCAGATACGGGCGGCTGAGGCAAACCTGAAACAGGCTGAGGCAAATCTGGAACGCTACAAGGCCAATGTAAAGCAGGCAAAGGCAAATCTGGAACAGGCTGAAGCAAATCTGGAGGAAGCCGAAGTAAACTACTCGGAAACAAGACTGTATGCGCCCATGGACGGCGTGATAAGCAGGAAACATGTTGATCAGGGTTCCATGGTATCCCAGTCCACAGACATAGTGACCATACTGGACATGGATGAGGTAAAGGTGCTCCTGGCAGTGCCAATGAACCACTTGGGCAATTTGGTGCCTGGTAAGACCAAGGCGGTGCTCCGTACCGCATCCATGCCCGGCAGGACCATAGACTGCACAGTGGAAAAAATATATCCCTCAGTCAACACTGTCACCAGAACAGCGCAGGTCGAACTCCGTATAAAAAACATCCTCGGCGCACGCAAGGAATACATGCTCAAAGACGGCATGTACGCCACCGTTGACCTGACCATAGAGTCCAAGCCCAATGTGGTGGCCATTCCCTCTGCCTTGCCCATCCGCAACCTGTCCCGCAATATCGTATACAGGGTCAAAGGCGACAAAGTCGAGGCTGTGGATGTGAAGCTCGGCGTTCGTTTCGGGGAAAATGTGGAAGTGCTGTCAGGACTTGCTGAAGGAGACGAAGTAGTCGTTGTAGGTCAGCACAGACTTACAGATGGCTGTGCCATAAAGAAGATAGTCGGCAATAATCTGGACTACTGATAAAATCACCGGTGCATTCCCCTTTTACAGGCTTAAAATAAATTGGAACATCTATGAAATTACCAGAATTCGGAGTAAACAGACCGGTCGCCACTGCAATGTTCTTTCTGATGCTGCTGGTCCTCGGCATTATCTGCTTTATAAAACTCGGCATTGACCTGGCTCCTGACATAGAGCCATCCCGTGTCACTGTATCCACCACCTGGGAAGGGGCATCCTGCGAGGATGTGGAGACAAAAGTGACTCGCGTTCTGGAAAAAAGACTGGGTTCCGTCTCCAATCTTGACGAAATCCGCTCAAGCACTTCCGAGGGGCGTTCCAGCATTACATGCCAGTTCACATGGGGAACTGACATAAACGAAGCATCCAACGATGTGCGCTCTCAGATCGACCGCGTAAGAAGAAGTCTCCCCGATGACATTGATGACCCTCTGATATTAAAATTTGACTCGGCCAACATGCCCATCATGGTCATAGGCGTCACGGCAAAGGAAAGCATTGAAAAACTTTACGATATCATAGACGATGAAGTCTTCCAGCCCATACAGCGTCTTGAGGGCGTGGGTTCTGTCGATGCCTTCGGCGGTCTGCGCAGGCAGATCAATGTGGTCCTTTCCCGTGAAAAGCTTGCCGGATACGGTCTTACATTGTCAGACATTGAAGACGCCATCGACGAAGAAAACAAGACCCTGCCGGCCGGCTCCCTGAAGCTGGGCATCATAGAATACACAATAAGAATTCTCGGAGAATTCGCCGATCCGGAACAGATAAAGGACATCCCCCTGCTTAAAAAGGACGGAGCAATCGTCAGGCTCAAGGATGTTGCTGAAATAAAAGATACCTTTGAAGAGATCACACAGTTTGTCGAGACCATGGGACGGGATGGAATGGTCATGATCGTGCAGAAACGCACCGGTGCAAATACAGTAGCCGTTTGCGACGCAGTCAAGAAGGAACTTGAAGAACTCAAGAAAGTCATTCCCAGGGACATTGAGTTCTATGTTGTCAACGACTCCAGCACATTCATCACGCAGTCCATCAACAATGTAAAAAGCTCCGTACTCTGGGGCGGACTGTTTGTCATACTTGTATCATTCTTCTTCCTCCGCAACATAAGAACATCCTTGATCATTGTTCTGACCATTCCCTTCTCCCTTATTATTGCATTCTGCTACATGTACTTCATGGGCTGGACCATAAACATGATCAGCCTTTCGGCCCTTGCAATTGCCATCGGCATGGTGGTTGACAACGCCATCGTTGTCCTTGAGAACATCACCAGCCATGTAAACCGGGGAGTTAAAGTACGCGAGGCGTCAATGTTTGCTGCCAGCGAAGTCGGTCTTTCCCTGGTGGCCTCAACAGCTACCACAATCTGTGTCTTCCTTCCCCTGGTCTTTATCCAGGGCGCATCGGGAATTATGTTCAAACAGCTGGGAGGCCTTGTGACGGCAACCCTGCTTGCAAGTCTTGTGTGCGCTCTGATGCTTACTCCCATGCTCAGTTCTCTGCTGCTCAAGACTATTCCCCGCACAAAACGCGAGATCGAAGAGGCAGAAAAGAAAAATGGCATTGGAAAGCGTCTCTACAAATGGTCCGAAGGCAAGTTCCTTGCCTTTGAAAACGGCTACGGCCGCTTCCTGGGCGTGTGCTTGCGCCATCCATCCACAGTCATACTTCTTGCTGTTGCCATCGTAGGCGCTTCAGTTCTTGTAGTACCCTTTGTCGGAACGGAATTCACTCCGGACCAGGATACCGGCGAAATGGGAATACGCTATCAGCTCCCCGTATCAACAAGAGGCGAGCTTACCGCACGCACAGCGCGGAAAATAGTTGATGTGATCTACGCCAAGGAAAAGGAATTGCTTGAGGAAAAAGGCAAGGGAATAAAGCCGGATTATGACAAGCTGGACGAAAACGGAAATCCGACTCCCCGCAAGACGGGCATTCGCTTTACAAACTGGCGGGCAGGCCGCAGTTCATCAGGATGGGGAAACCGCGGTTCACATATCGGACAGCTGAACATCAAGTACATTCCAATGGAGGAACGCCCCTACGGAACAGCTGAACTGGGAGACCGCATTCTCAAAGAACTCCGCACATGGCCGGAATTTTCACGGATATACCTGGATACTTCCAACAGACTTATGACTATGATCATGGGCGGAAACAATGAAAAGCCAATTATCGTAAGAGTACTCGGATATGATCTGGACAAAACACTGGGCATAGCAAACAAAATCAAGGAAATGTCACTTGACATACCCGGCGTCCGGGATCCAATTGTGACTTTTGACAACGGCAACAGGGAAATCGTCATCAACATCGACCGTGACATGGCGGCTGTACTTGGAGTCAGCGTAGACAACATAGTCTCCTCCATCCGTACTTTGTTCTACGGAAACGAGGCAAGTCAGTACCGCGAAGGTGAGGATGAATACGAGATTTTCGTGCAGCTGGGCGCCGGTCAGCGAACAACAATTGCGGACCTGATGAACAGCGAGATCACTGTTGACGGCCACCGCATAAGGCTGGATTCCTTTGCCACAATAACCGAGGAACTGGGACCCGTCACTATCAACAGAACAGGTCAGGAACGCGTTGTGCAGCTGCAGATAGATGTCTACGACCGTTCTCTGGGCGAGGTTTTCGCAGATCTTAAGCAGGCCATTGACGAGGATATCATGCTTCCGCCTGGCATAGCCATCACTTATGACGGACAGATCAAGGAACAGGGCAAGTCATTCAGGGACCTCACCCTCATGCTTGTACTGGGCATATTGCTTGTGTACATGGTCATGGCGGCGCAGTTCGAGTCCTACATGGCTCCGTTCATAGTCATGTTCTCCATACCCTTTGCTTTCTCAGGCGCCATATTCGCGCTGGTGATTACAGGCAAGACGCTTAACATCATGTCATTCATCGGTCTGATCATGCTTGTCGGAACAGTGGTCAACAATGCCATTGTTCTGATAGACTACATAAATATTCTTCTTGCCAGAGGGCACAGTGTGCAGGATGCCGTTATGTCATCCGGGCGGCAGAGACTCCGTCCCGTGCTCATGACCACGCTGACAACGATCTTCGGAATGCTGCCCATGGCCATATCCCGCACCACAGGTTCAGAACTGTGGTCGCCGTTAAGTGTTGCAATCATAGGGGGTCTTGCGATATCGACTCTTGTGACCCTGATATTCGTTCCGATTCTCTACAGCCTTGTGGCCAAGACAAGGAGGGCCGTGGTATGAACTTTAAAATGTTGATGGTTGTCTTCAATATATCCATCATGGATGAAGTAATGCAGTTGTTCGAGGATTGCGGCTCACCCTGCTTCACACAATGGCCCCGTATTATCGGAAAAGGCGTGACTACAGGACCGAAGATGGACAATGACATTTGGCCCGGAGCCAATTCCGCAATAATGACAGTCCTTTCAGAAGAAAAGGCAAAGGAGCTGTTCAACAAGATCCAGGAACTGCGCGATGACATAGGTGAGCATGAAGGTGTCAAGGCCTTCCTGCTTCCCGTCGAGGCAATGACAGGCGACATCTGAACCGGATATGCAAGCGGAATATACACAGGGAAGCATAGCAAAGAAGCTGCTTCTGACAGCTGTTGCCATGCTGGCAAGCACGCTGGCGCTGTCGGGCTACAATATTGCGGATACTTTCTTTGTAGGACGCATAGGGGGCGAGGAGCCTCTTGCTGCCATGGGCTATACATTTCCCGTGGTAATGCTCATAGGCTGCATATTCAATGGTTTCGGCGGCGGGTGCATGACAACCATGGCACAGGCAATAGGCCGAAGTGACACAGAGGAGGCATCAAGGATTGTCACAGCCGGTTTGCAGATGATAATAATGCTTTCCCTGTTCCTTGCGGTATTCGGCGTTTTGACGGCAGATTATGCATTCGGCCTCATGGGTGCCAAAGGCACTACCCTTGAACTGGTAAAGTCATATATGAATATCTGGTTCATAGGATGCGTCACTTTCAGTCTGTCCATGGAATGCAACAAGATCCTGATAGCAGCGGGCAAGCCCCGTATTTCCAGCGGCATGACAATGCTGGGAATGCTGATCAATGTTGTACTGGTTCCGATAATGATATTCGGCGGGGAGACATGCATGCAATACATGTTTGCCCATACTCCTTCTTTCCTGCATTCAGTGACAGGCTTTATAAGTCGGA
>JAZURH010000012.1:0-3557 GCA_045606125.1 Lentisphaeria bacterium
TTGTCTTCCTAAGACCGCTTGGCCTCCGACTTGTTGTATTTCTTGTTTCCCTGAAATAACGTTCTGGTGTGCAGCCGCATTTGCGGCTGCATGTTTCTTTATCTGCCGGCAATGCGCTGGAAGACGGACTTTTCGTATGCGTCCAGATCGTCTATCCTTATGCGCGCCACTCCGCTGTTCATGGCGGCTTCAGCAACGCACCTTGCCACATGGGGAACGACTCTGGGGTCGAATGGCTTTGGAATCACATATGTGTTCTTTATGGGGCATGCACCGTCAAATATTCCGGCAGCCAGGTCATTGGGATATGCGGTTCCAAGAATATTGCGGATCTCGCCTTCAACCGGCATTTCCGCTATTTCAGCAAGGGCGTATGAGGCCGCCAGTTTCATCTGTTCGTTGATGTCTGTCGCGCGTACATCCAGGGCCCCGCGGAATATTCCCGGGAAACCAAGAACATTGTTCACCTGGTTCGGAAAATCTGTTCTGCCTGTGCCGATTACATATGCCCCGGCTTCCTTTGCGTCTTCCGGGTATATTTCCGGAATGGGATTGGCCATTGCAAGGACTATGGGCTTGTCCGCCATGGAGCGCACCATTTCCTTTGTTACGCAGTTGCCAACGGAGCATCCCAGGAACATGTCTGCTCCCACCATTGCCTCAGCCAGTGTATGTATGTCCCTGTCTGTGGCAAGTTCATACGCTGGGGGACGCTTTTCCGGATCCATGTCCTTTCTTATAACGCCTTTGCTGTTGCAGATGACGACATTTTCCTTTTTGACACCGGCTGTGATATACAGCTTGGCGCATGTCAGTCCGGCAGCACCAGCTCCATTGACCACTACGCGTATGTCTTCCAGTTTGCGTCCTGTAAGTTTTGCGGCATTGAGCAGGGCTGCCAGAGAGATGATTGCAGTTCCGTGCTGGTCGTCATGGAAAACCGGGATGGTCATTCTTTCCTTGAGCGTGGTTTCTATTTTGAAGCATGCCGGGGCGGCAATGTCTTCCAGATTGATACCGGAAAAACTCGGATTCAGGGCGGCGGTGGCCTCGATGAGCTTGTCTGCATCAGTCTTGCCGTCAGGTCCGAGCATTCCGCCCAGGCAGAGCGGGACGGCGTCTATGTCCGCAAAGCGCTTGAAGAGCACGGCTTTTCCTTCCATTACAGGAAGACCTGCCTCGGGACCTATGTTTCCCAGACCGAGAACAGCCGTTCCGTCACTGACGACTGCTATTGTGTTGCCCCTGTTAGTGTACTTGTAGACATCATCCGGATTGTCTTTTATTTCGAGGCACGGCTTTGCGACGCCGGGAGTATACGCCAATGAAAGGTCATGCTGCGTTTCGCAGGGCTTGGTTGTAACTATGGAGACTTTTCCCGGTTTTGGGGATTCATGGTACTTAAGGCTGGCGGCCATAAGTTCATCATTGGTGCTCATCTTTGTTTTTCCTTGCTGATTTTGTGTTTATGCCCTTGGGGCTTCATGCCCGTGGATGTGAAGCCTACTTTCCTGAAAGGAGGAGTTCCAGCGTTCCCCGAGGATTGTAAACTGTAGATGCACTTACCGTGAAGGATGTCACTCCGCTTCCCGGTAATTCGAACTTGAAGTCCCTGAAAATGTGTTCCAGAATTGTGAGAAGGCCTCTTGCTCCGGTTTTTTCTTTCGAGGCCATGATTGCGATCTCCTTCACTGCCTCGGGAAGTATTGTGAGCTCTATGCCGTATCCGGCAAATGCCTCCACATACTGTTGCATTACATTGTTTTCTGCAGAAGACAGGATGCTGGCAAGGTCCTCCGCATCAAGGTCTGACAAGGCCACCCTCACTGGAAGCCTGCCAACAAACTCTGGTTCGAAGCCGTAGTTGACCAGGTCCTGAGTTTGTATTTTTTTCAGCAGTTCGCTTTCGTTGTCCTCTTCTCTGGCGTTGTCTATGCCGAAACCTATTTGCCCTTTGCCAAGCCTTTTTCTGATGATGTCACTGATCTTGTCAAAGGCTCCGGACACAATGAAGAGTATGTTCTTGGTATGTATCGTGCTCGGTTGACCGGAACGCATCATCATAGCGCTCATGGGATTCATCATTTCCGATTGCGAAAGGACCTTGATCTCGCTGTCCTCCATTATCTTGAGAAGATTGATCTGGACTCCCCTTCCTGATACATCTTTTTCCCCGTTGCTGTTCTTGGCCGCGATCTTGTCTATTTCGTCTATGTAGACTATGCCGTACTGCGCCAGATTTACATTGCCGCCAGTGACTTTTATCAAATCCCTTATGATGTCATCAACATCGTAGCCTACATATCCAGTCTCACTGTACTTTGTGGCGTCCGCTTTCACAAAAGGTACGCCCAGCATTTTTGCAAGGCAGCGCATTAGATAAGTCTTTCCCACGCCGGTGGGGCCTATCATCAGAACATTGTGCTTTGAGTGCGGTTTGTCCAGTTTAGAACTGTCTTCAAGGCAGCGGCGCACATGGTTGTAGTGGTCGCAGATTGCAATGGCCAGGACTTTCTTTGCCTCTTCCTGGGATATCACGAATCTGTCCAGGTATTCTTTTATCTGCTTCGGTGTGTAATTGAAGTTGCGTATCTTGTCCAGGGCGCTTTCGTCTTTGGCCTGCTGCTCCTTTTCTTCGCGTTTTCTGCGTTCACGCCTTGTTTCTCTTCTGTGTTTGCGCTCGCTGCCAGAGTCGTCATCGTCCGATGCATCAGCCGGCTGTATCCCGTCAACGGATATGCTCTGCATTTCCACATCTGCGTCACCGAATATGCGTTCCCGCAGCTGCTCCATGAAGTCTTTGAGGGAACCTGCCTCGATGAATGCCCCGGATACGCGCATTTCACCTTCTTCAGCCTCATCACTGTCAAGGTATCTCTTCCTTTTTTTTGGTGGATTCTTATCTGCCTGGTTTTCGTCTGTATGACCTTTTTCGTCCGTTCCCGGCGTGTCCTGATCCGGGACAGTGCCCTTTTCAATGGAATCGTCCTGCTGAACAGTTTCGGTTTCCTTCAGTTCCTTTTCGTCTTTTTCGTAGTTTTTTTCATCCATAATAGTTCTTCTTTTTTTTAGTGGGTACCATAATCCTTGTTGTTCTTCCGGTCATGAACCAACTTCCGTTGGACATCCCGCCCGGGCTTATGTTTCATCCCGGTTCATTTATTTTATGATTCCCGGAAACTTTCTTCCGGAAATAGGCGCAATATAACCTTTTTTCAGAAAAATACATCAGTCTTGTTTCACTTTTGTCAATATGATGATAAATTCCCGGAAATCCGGCGGTCTGCGATGGCCGTTCAAGCAGCGTTGCAGGTATCAACAGGAGGGAACAAGGCATAATGAACAGAGATTTGCTTACAAAGGAAATAGACTGGCTTTGTTTTCATGCTGTCGGAGAAGGTGTGCTGACAAAAGAGCAGTGCGCAGCCGTTATGGAGGCCATTGAAGAAAATGGCCTTGTGCCGGATCTGGACCTGTTCGTTAGTGTGGTGCTTGACAACGGAATATGCACTGATGCAGAAGTCGGATCGTAGCCATGTCGTTCTGTGTGCCAAGGA
>JAZURH010000013.1:0-2861 GCA_045606125.1 Lentisphaeria bacterium
GACATGGCTACGATCCGACTTTACAGGATAGAGGCTCCGTCCCTTTCCAGGGTGCTGGTAGAATTGAGCAATCTTGTCAATCCTCCCGGATGGTTCGGCGGTTCGTTTACCTGGAGCATGGATGTGAGTGACAGCGTAGTCCCGGTTACCTTTGTATTGCGTGAACCGGCAGGGTCCAATGCCAATCTTGATATTGGAACCCGCCTTAACAATTCCCCTGTGCTTGGAGATGTAGTTGAAAGCAAGGCTGCGTCAAACCGGGCAGGTTATACTGAAAGGCGCTTTGTGTTAAAGGCCCGCTATGATACGGAGGAGGAGAAGGCTGCCCTGGAAAAGGAGCGTCAGCAGCGTAGAACACAGGTTTCAGCTGAAGAAGATAATGATGATGAGGCCGGGAGCGCGGGACAGTCGGATGCGGATGATGTGGATGATGTGTCCTCTGATGAATGATGCAATGCCTTGAGGTGAAAATATTATGACAGACCTGCAAAAGAACAAAATGAAGCGTATTGTACTGGTGACTTTGTTAGTCATCGTGTCGCTTCTTGTATTGCGGCAGTACATGCCCATGGTGGAACTTCCGACGGATTCACGCATAGAGGATGAAATGGCAAGGCTTAAATCCCTTCGGGGGGATTTGGCTGTTACGCAGAAAATGAACAGTGACTGGCAGAAGGAAGTTGCAGAGCTGCGGGGAAAATCAGGTTTGTTCTGGGTACGAAAAAGACCTACATTGCCTGTGGAACAGGAGGTTCTGGAGGAGTTCAACAATATTGCCAGACTCGCCAGCGTGAACATACAGAGCCGGGAAGCCAGGCTTGTGAAGAATAATAATGCAAATTACATACAGGAAGTGGAATTGCGCATGGATATGCGCAGTGTGTCGATGCGGGAAGTTACCAGGCTTATGAAGGAACTGGACGAGGCAAAGAGGGAGTTCCGCTGGGCGAGTTGCAAGATAGATCCGGATAATGTGCAGAAACCCACTGGGGTTAAACTCAGCGGGCGGCTTCGGGCATTTGTGCTTACAGAAGAGGCAACCAGAATTCTCGGTGGTGATGTTCATGTCGATGCCCCGGAAACGGCAGGCAGTAAGTCAGGCGGTGTCAGAAGCGGTGCACGGAGCAGGGCTGCTTCAAGGAGAACTACTTCGAGCCGCTCCGCAGGAGGTGCTTTGAAATGAACGGAAATAACTGGTTTCTGCTTATAGTCGGGCTTGTTTTCGCGGCCATATTGTCGTTTGCCGCCATGCGGAGGATGAGTGCTCCATTGCCGAAATACGTTTCCCAGATAAATAAGGGCAGTATGTCCGGCATTGAGGAAAAAGCGGCAAAGACCGAGAAAAAGAAGAATCCTGAGATATTGGAGCGTGCTGAAAAAGTTGATTATGATGTGCTTTGGCAGAAAAGTCTTTTCAATGATGTGCGCAGCGAAGGGGAGAATGGAACTGCAGGTGGCGCGGAGACTGCTGCAGGCAGGCCCATGGCTAATTCAGAGTTTGAGGTCGTTGGACTTATTCGTATAGGCAAGAAGGATGGAGCTGTCCCTGTTGCCATAATATCCCAGGTAAAAGGCGGGGGTAGAAATGCCGCGAATGCGGGAGACCGCAGAGGCGGCAGGATGTTCCCCAGACGGCAGGAAAACAGACAGTCTGAACCGGCCATGGCAGATGATAAGGAAAACCGCAAGGTCGATCGAAATTTGTACAGGGTGGGAGATACCATAGGGAATACTGGATATACCGTGAAAAACATAATCATGGAGGAAAATAAGGTTATAGTTGTTCGGACTGGAAATGAGCTTGAACTTGTCCTGGATGTGGCAAATACAAACAGTTCTGTTCGGCGTGAGAATGTCCAGCGTGATGCACTTCAGGTGAGGGACAGATATGCGGCTCAGTGACAGGAGGAGGCGAGGCAGGCCAAGGAAAAAGCAGATCTACTGAAGAGACGGGCGGAACTGGAGGAGCGCGTCAAGAACTTTGCCAGAGCACGCGGGCAGAATATATCCAGGGATGAACTTAACAGACGCGTGCAGATGATGGAGCGTTTTGAACAGCAGAGACGCCAGGCACAGCAGGCACAGCAGGCAAGAATGCAGCAACAGAACAATCAGAACAATCAGAATAACCAGAATAATCAGAATAATCAGAATATTCAGAGAACTCAAAGCACTTCAGGACAGAGAAGTAGTGCCAGTCCGCCAGCTCCTCCCGGAAACTCCGGAAATTCAAGTGGCGGCAGGCCGTCCCGTTTCAGGAATATGTCCGGTGGTTCCAGATAGTCTGTCTTTGTAAAATAAATCAGGATCATTAAAATAGGATAGCAAGGGAATTAAAATGAGTTTTTACAGAAGAAACATTTTGCGCGGAACATTGGCTGTATTGTCCGTGCTTTCGCTTCTGGGTACATCATGCCAGACTTCATCCGATGAAAAAGACGGGACAAAAGGGGAGGAGCATGTAGTTAAGCCTCTGCCTTTCACCAAGATGAAGGTTCCGCTGGCCCAGATGCAGGATGAGTCACCTCTTGGAGTTGAACTGGCTGATAACGAGGCCTTGAAAAATGCTCAGACGGACAGGGAACTTGTGGCTCCGGCCCGTGCCAAGTCCAATCTTGAGGATGCAAAGGTAAGTGAGTATCCGGTCGGCGTCGTAAAGGGTATAACCAATCCGGAAGAGGAAGTCAGTTTTGAGATAAATCTGGACAATGCCCAGGTCACTGAAATGGTGAGTCTCTTTGCTGCGAAGGAAGTCCTGAATTTCAGTTATCTGGTGGATCCGGCCGTCAAGGGAGCTATTACGGTCAATATCAAGACAACCATGAAGGCCCGGGAAATATGGGATACATTGCAGCATCTTC
>JAZURH010000014.1:0-7091 GCA_045606125.1 Lentisphaeria bacterium
ATTTCTGAAGAACCTGTGCTGGATATAAGGGATGGAAGACATCCAGTGATAGAAGCGCGCATGAATGGGGAGACATTCGTACCAAATGATGTGGCGCTCAATATGAAGGATGCCCAGATCGTTATAATAACAGGTCCTAACATGGCGGGCAAGTCAACGTATATACGCCAGGTCGCATTGATAACGCTTATGGCTCAGATGGGAAGTTTCATTCCTGCATCTTCTGCTGTCATAGGATTGACTGACCGTATTTTCACCCGAGTTGGCGCTGCGGATGACCTGAGCAGAGGGCAGAGCACATTTATGGTGGAAATGGTTGAAACGGCAAATATTCTGAATCATGCCACGCCGTCAAGTCTTATTGTGCTGGATGAGATAGGCCGCGGTACAAGTACTTTTGATGGTTTGAGCCTGGCCTGGGCGGTGGCTGAATATCTTCATGACAATCCAAATGTCAAGGCAAGGACCCTGTTCGCCACGCATTATCATGAGCTGACAGATCTGTCAGCCACCAAGAAAGGCGTAAAAAATTACAATGTCCTTGTCACTGAGCATGAGGGGCTTGTTACATTCACCCACAAGATCGGTCCCGGATGTGCGGACAGAAGCTACGGCATCCATGTAGCCAAACTTGCCGGACTTCCTGTTGATGTTATAAAGCGTGCGGGAGAAGTGCTGTCCAATCTTGAGCATGACGAGTTTTCCGAGGAGGGAAAACCCCGCCTGGCTGTTCCTAAAAATCGCAGGAACAGGGAAAATCCGGATCAGATGACTTTGTTCTGAAATTGCCTTTGAATTATTTCTTGGGGCGGAACCTTTCCTTCAGGGCGGCTATATTTCTCAGCGAAGTATCTGCTGAAACGCTTTGCTGTTTTGAAATCTGTTCCGGAGTAAGGTACTCGATGTGTTCATCCGGTATCTCGTTCAGGAAGCGGGACAGTTTCTTGCAGCAGATGCAATTCATTATCCTGCGCCTTGTGGAATAGGTGATGTACAGCTTTTTTTTGGCGCGGGTCAGGGCTACATAGCACAGTCTGCGCTCCTCGGCCTCGTTTCCTTCATCAAGAGCCATCTGATGTGGAAACAGTCCCTGCTCAAATCCTATTATGAAGACGGTTGGGAATTCAAGTCCCTTTGCTGCGTGCACAGTCATCAGGTTGACGGCATTGGAGTCCTCTTCTTTGTCGTTTTTCCCCGAATTGCTGTCCTTCAGCATGATGTCCTGCAGAAAATCAGATAGCTTCCCTCTATTTCCATGCTCAGAATCGTATTCGCTGACTGAAGTGAGGAACTCCATTATGTTTTCTTTGCACATAATGGCGTTGCTTCTTGGCCTGTACATGGATGGCAGCTTTTCTATGTAATGGAGATCGTCTACCAGATTTTTGATTTTCTGGTATATGGGACCTGGCTTTTCCGAACCTCTGGAGCAGCGCATTATCGCAGAAATAAAACTATTTATGGATTCCCTTGTTTCCGGACTGCATTCATCAAGATATTCTTTGCTTCCAAGAAGTTCAAGAAGAGGCTGGTGGGTGATGCCGGCCATTTTGTCCAACCTTGCCAGAGAGGCGTCTCCGAGCCCCCGCGGCGGCACATTGACAATTCTTTTGAAAGCCATGTCGTTATGTGGATTGGCAGCCAGTTCTATCATGCTTATCAGGTCCAGGATTTCCTTGCGTTCATAGAATGACTGGGAGCCTCTCGTTATAAATGGAATGCGCATTTCCCGCAGTGTTTTTTCAAGCACACGGGAAAGGCTCGTTGCCCTGTAAAGAACGGCAAAGTTGTTCCAGGCATACGTTCGCGCCCCGAGGGAACCATGAACAGCAAGATTGCGTATGGTTTCCCCTATGAACCTTGCTTCAGAATGCTCGTCCTCGCAGCGTACGCCTGTTAATTTGTCACCATCCCCATTGGCAGACCAGAGATTTTTCACCCTGCGTTCCTTGTTGTGCGATATAACTGCATTTGCCGCTTTGAGTATTGTGTTTGTGGAGCGGTAGTTCTGTTCAAGGCGTATGACTTTTGCCCGTGGAAAAAACTTTTCAAACTGCAGGATGTTCTCCTGGTTTGCTCCTCGCCAGCCGTATATGGACTGGTCATCGTCTCCTACGGCACATACATTCTGTCTGCTTCCGGCAAGGCGGACCATAATTTCAAGCTGCACTCTGTTTGTGTCCTGATATTCATCTATCATCAGGTATCTGTACTGGTCCTGATATGCAGCTTCCAGTTGTGGAGATTTTTCAAACAATTCCACAGTGCGGCACAGCAGATCGTCAAAATCCATCATGTTCATGTATTTAAGCCGTTCCTGGTATCTGCCGTAGGCGGCGCCAACTACGGTGGCGTGTGGAATGTTTGAATCGCTGATCTGCTGTGGTGTTTTCAGGTTTGCCTTTGCCATTCCGATCTCATGCAGCCAGGAGGATATATCAACGCCGCTGTTTGCAAGATTGAGTTCATTGGCTATTTCCCTGAGAAGTCCCTGCCTGTATCCGTCAGTTGCAAGTGTGAAGTCCCGTGTGAATCCGATTTTGTCGGCATGCCTTCGCAGTATGGAAGAGCAGAGGGAATGGAATGTGCAAACAGTCGGCAGGTCCTCCGGATTTGCATTGGGCAGAGCGCCTATTCTTTCACGCATTTCCGCTGCTGCCTTGTTGGTGAAAGTGACGGCAAGTATGGAAGCGGCCGGAATGCCGTGCTCCATCATGTTTCCGGTGCGCTGCACTATAACGCGGGTCTTGCCTGTGCCGGCGCCTGCAAGAAGCAGGAGTGCTCCGTCTATTGTCTCTACAGCTTCAAGCTGTTGCGGATTAAGGTTGAAACTCATTTGTCTCTGGTCACTCCATCCATTGCCTGTTTTAATTGTTCCAGAGCCTCCTCCCTGGAAAGTGTCTCGCTTATATAAAGCGGTTCGCCGAAAATCAGTTCCACTCTGGAAAATGGCCTGGGAATCTGAAGACCATCCCAGCTTTTCAACTGCCAGTAGGACGAGGCATTGACTGAAATCGGGATTATGGGGATGGCATGCTGCCTGGCAAGCATGATCGCCCCAGGATGGGGCTGGTACCTGGGCCCCCGGGGACCGTCAAGGGTTATGATGGGGCACTTCCCTTTTTCTATTTCAGTTGACAAATTGAAAAATGCCTTGACTGCGCCTTTGGATGAAGAGCCCCGCACCGCATTAACGCCGAAATGCCTGGCAAAGGCGGTGACATATTCACCATCTCTGGAATTGCTTATGAGGACAGTACATTTTTTCCTTAGTGGCTTGTTTGTTATTGCGGGCAGAAAAAGTATTCTGTTGTGCCATACTGCGAAAACAGCAGGTGCGCCGGATAAACTGTTGAGAGACGATTTTCCTGTGATGCGCTTGCGCAATGTTGCTGTATACAAGCGTGTGAACATGCCCAGAAGCCATATTATGATTCCCGGCATGCTCTTTTTGTT
This sequence comes from Lentisphaeria bacterium, assembly GCA_045606125.1. Lineage (GTDB taxonomy): Bacteria > Verrucomicrobiota > Lentisphaeria > Oligosphaerales > Oligosphaeraceae > RGIG3456. The sequence continues at coordinate 3,457 of JAZURH010000014.1, forward strand.
CTTGAATGTGAATATGCGTTTTTTGCTCACTTTTCCATTCTTGCATATTTTACCGCCGGAACACCATTTTCTTCAGGAAAAAGTCCTGCTTCCTGAAGGCAGGCGTCCACAAGGTAGTTGTCTGTATAATAGTGGAGAACTGCTCCATTTTCATTTTCAGTGTATTTTGCATTTGCAGTTCGCAGACCGTGCATTAAAAATGACATCTGTTCATCAGTGAAGTCCGTGGATTTTTTCGCTTTGAGAATACCTCTCATCAAATGCACTTCCTTGGAAGACGGTGCCCAGAGTATTGCTTCGTCCAGGGCCTTGCGGGCTTTTTCATCGTTTTTCATTGCAAACTGTATCTTGGCCATCCTCAGGTGGAATGTGGATCTGTGCGGGGCTCTTTTTACCAGCTCCTCCGCTGCGCTCAGAGCCCGTTTCCAGTTGGCCTCATATTTATGGGATTCCATTTTATACAAGTGTGCATCAAAGAAAAGGCGGGGGGCTATTAAACTCAAAGGCTTTGATGTGAAATATCTGTCAAGGATGTCGGGTGTATTGGCGTCTCTCTGAAGCAGATATTCACTGGGCGCGTGTGCTAATGTCAGGCATAATGCCGCTCCGATTGCAGCCATGGACCATTTAGCCCACTGTTTTTTGAACATGTCTTCCGTAACTGGCATCATCAAGGCGAAAACACCCGCCACCTGATACATAGTACCCGGTATAAGTTCATTGAATTGAAACAGGCTGTGCACAGACCAGGCCGCCGTGCCTATTGCAGCTGCCATGGGGAGCGCACCTTCGGTGGAAAAGCCTTTGCGTCTGCAGAATATGAGGAGCCAGGGCAGGGCGTAGAATGCCAGTGCCGTCAGACCGCCGGCTGCACCGCACTGGGAGAGAAGCGCCAGCGGCAGATTGTGGGGTTCGCGGGTTACTTCTGCTTCTGCAGGCTTCAGCCTTATATACCAGGGGAAAAATTCTCCCAGACCGGCTCCGGCAATTGGATGCCCTGCAAATATTTTAACCGCCGTTGTATAATATGTCATTCTTGCGGAGGCTGTGCTGAAATCGCCCCGGGATTTTCCCAAATTGACTATGAGGATCAATATTGCGGCAAGTAGTGCCGCCCCTGCCGGCAGAAGCAGTTTTAGACGGGAGTTGCGTACACGCGGAATGCAGCATATTCCCGCCGCTGCGGCTGCTGCAAAACCGACTGCGGCGCCGCGGCTGCCGGACCAGAACAGGGCGCCTGCATATAAAATTGAAACAATGATCACAGAGACCGCAGAGCCAACTGCCGGTTTTTCAAAGCGCTGTCCCGCCCGCCAGGCGGAAATAAGGCTGAAAGGCAGGCAGAAAAGAAGATTTGCTGAATATACATTGGGGTCTGAAAAAGTGCCGTATACACGGGTTTGCGCCAGTTTGTCTGCCATTGTGTCGGATATTTTCAGCAATCCTTTGGCAGCTTGTTCCATTGCGAAACGCCGGTTTTCCTCAAGCCCGATGAAATGTTGATACCAGCCGTGCAATGCGCAGAGAGTTCCCATTATGCCGATGGTCGTCATCAGCGCAGGGGCAAGATTCCTGTCGTGGTGGTGCGCTATCCATATTGCCGAACATAGTGCCGCAGCACCTGCAAAGTGTTCAAGCCAGTTTACTGCATAGGCAAACTCTGTTGTGTTCAGAAGGCCGGCAAGACCTGCAATGGGAAACAGGGCAAGAGGGATGACGGGAAGCCAGCGGCGCGGCAACGGATAGAGGACTGCCGCAAACAGCAGGGCAAGACCGCACATTGCAACGGCAAAGTAGGCAGGAATGCAGGTGAATATAATCCATTGCCCTGCATCAAGAGGAAAGCATGGCTGCTCGCCGTTGCCTATGGCAGTGCAGTATTTGAGAGGCAGCAGCACAAACAGCAAACATAGATAATATCTGTACAGGCATTTCATTGTATGTCTGCTCCCCGTAATAGACCAAATCACTTCTGTTGTACTAAAATTGCACCTGGCGAACCATTCACCAGGTGCAATTGCTTTATTTGGGACACTCTGAACCGGGAGGATCAGAGTCTGGTGTAGATGTCATTTATGGTAACATTTGTCCATGCACCCGGAACCATGCGCACCGGTGTCCCCCCCGCGGCCTCTATTTCCATGAAGCCGCTGGGGTCGCAGTACGCACTGAAGCGGATGGCCTTGTCACCATTGTATTTGACCGAAGGATCCCTGTCAGCAATGTCTATGTATTCGCAGTCATAGGGGATCATATCCGCTGTGCGTTTCACAGAGAAGCCCCGGCTTTTGTCAATGAACTCCAGCCATTCCACATCAGGAGACATACCGAGCTGGAAGCGGAAATCCGTCACCATGTCTACATCGCAGGTGCCGTTATTGTCATGCCAGTGGCATGAGCTGTCCCACTGGTAAAGATCCCAAATGCTTTCGGCGCCTGGTTTGTGGAGCCGCAGGGTGCAGTCCGCATTGCAGTCAAACTGGCAGAGGGACCAGGGAGCTGCCACAGCCTCTTCCCTGGTGTACTCACGGTTTCCAAGATACTGCATGCTTTCTATCTTTGAGACGGTGAGAGCATTGCCGCTGCGTGTTACTCTTATGTCCCTGCACATGAGGAAGGGAAGTCCCAGTCCCCTGGCGTTTATGAGATCGACTTCAGCTTGGAATAAAGCACGTCCCTCTTCCTGTTCGACGGGTATCCACTGTGCGGCAGTAAGCGAGGGGGGAACGCGCCATGCACCTGTGGAGTACTCATATCCAAGATCGGTTCCTTCCGGTGCCGGCCAGAGGCCGTCACCGCCGGGGTTGATATATGTTTCTTTGGTGCTTATTCCTGTTATGGCGTCCATGTTCACCCGACTCAGCACTTCGCCGTCCATGAATGTGAAGACTCTTCCCTCCATGTCCAGTACTATGACTACGCCGTCTGTTTCAGTTCCGACTATTGCCATGCGTTTTCCGCATGACCTTATCGCATCTATGAGTTCCGTGCTTTTCATGGTTTTGCTCCGATTATTTTCCAGCCTTGATATCTTCCCAGAGCTTGTTGAATACAGTTTCTTTTTCCTTCTGGTCGATGGTGAAACTGGAGCGCTCGTAGATCTCGCGGTCGATGAAGATGGCGGGATTTTTCTTTATCTCTTTTGAAAGCAGAGGATAGGCATCCTTGTTGGGGCTGAGGTAATATGTGAACTCTATGTTCTTGGCGGCATTTTCCGGTTTATGGATGAAATTGATGAACTTGTATGCCAGATCAGGATTTTTTGATGTGGTGGGTATGACCATCACATCGCAGCTCATAAGAGCGCCTTCTTCCGGAATTACAAATGCCAGGTTGCTGTCTTCCTCGATGACCTGCATAAGGTCACCGGAGTATCCCATTACCATGTGGAACTCATTAGATGCGAGACCGTTCTTGTACTGTTCGTTTTCAAACTTTGAGATGTTCTTCACCCAAACCGCTATGATGGCTTTTGCCTTCTCCAGATCTTCCGGATTGGTGCTGTTGGGATCAAGGCCGGCAGTGAGCAATGCTGCACCTATGACTTCGCGCTTGTCGTCAAGAAGAGTGGCGCGGCGCTGAAGGTCCTGGCGGTCAAACATCCTCCAGCTGGGCTTGAAGTTCTTGACTGTTGC
>JAZURH010000015.1:0-33370 GCA_045606125.1 Lentisphaeria bacterium
TTTTTTTTTGGGGGGGCTAGTTTTTTTAGAGGGGGGGGGGGGGGGGGGGGGGGAAAACCCCCCCCCCCACCCTCCCTCCCTCCCACCCCTTCACGCGCACGAAGTCCAATGAAGCAAAGAGACCATATTGCGACCAGTAAATATCTCGCTCACACGAGACCAATGGAACCAACGGAACTAATGGAACTAACATAGCCAACGGGACTAATGGGACTAACGGAACTGACGGAAACAATGGAACTGACAGAACCAACGAGACTAATGTGACTAATGGAACTGACGGGACTAATGGAACTAATGGGACTGACGGAAACAATGGAACCGACGGGACCAACGGGACTATAAGGAACTAACAGAACCAATAGGGCTTTTAGGACTTATGGAGAATGCGGGCTTATAGTGATTCTGAAACCAGTGCAGTCTATGGAAATAATTGGCAAAACGAATTCAGGAGCGACCGCTTCGATTGTGAGACCTGCATGGATTTGCGAAAGCTAATAACTCTACATCTTTCTAAAAAAACCTTCCTGATTCATCAATCTGAAAAATTATAGAACAAATGTGCATTTTTCTGCTATTTTTACATTCAAGTCATCTTCAAGAGTTGTACAAACAATTATTTTCAAGTATATTCCTGACAAAGTATAAGGTCATTCCATGATACGGAAAAAAAGATGAGAAAAAAATCCTTTTTCAACAACAGCCAGGCAGTAATTACTCTACTTGACACCCCCGCCAACATACAAGCCGCCATAATCGCAGCCCATCAGGCGGAAATGGAGGGAGCCGGAGGCATAGCATTTGAACTGTCAAAGATCCCCCTTGAAGAACGTACTGTGGAAAACTTCAGAAAAATTGTCCAGAGTGTTCCCCTGCCTTTCATGTTCATTGACTACCGCAATGACGCATTCCACGGCGAAGATGACGAAGCAAGACAGAAATACCTGCTTATGGCAGCCGATGCGGGCGGCGAAGTGATCGATGTCATGGGAGATCTGTATGGCCCGGCGAAGCACCAGCTCACAAAAGACCCTGATGCAATAGCAAAGCAAATCAAACTGATAGATCAGATACATGAAAAAGGCGCCAAAGTCATAATGTCCTCCCACACAAATGAGGAAATGAGCGCAGAGGAAGTGCTTGAGCATTTGCAGGAACAATCATCCCGGGGCGCAGACATTCTCAAACTCGTCGTACCGATTGACAATGAAAAGGCTTTTCTGGAAGCAATGAGGACTCTCCTTCTTCTCAACAGCAGCATTGAAAAGCCCTTTGTCTTTCTCGGAATCGGCAAATTCGGAAGATTCATACGCTATGCGGGCCCCAAGTTCGGCGTTGCAATAGAGTTTGCACTGAACAGCTATCTGCCGGACAAAACCTTCTTTACGCCACCAACAATACGCACAATGAAAACTGTGCAGGACAATATGCACTGGACTATCTGACAACAACCCCAGCAACAGAAAGGAAAAGAAAAATGGAATATCCGGAATTCAAGGGAAAAACCGCCATTGCAACTGGTGCCGCCTCCGGGATGGCCCTGCTGTTCCTCCAGAAAATGGCTGAAAACGGTGCAAATGTAATTCTTGTCGATGTAAATGAAGAAGCCGTGAAAGCTGCGGCAGAGGAAATATGCGCCAAAGGCGGCAGTGCAATAGGCGTAAAAGTTGATGTACGCAAATATGATGAAATCGAAAAAGCCGTTTCCATTGCCTTGGAGAAGTTCGGCAGAGTCGATTACCTGATGAACTCGGCAGGCGGAAACTCCCAACGCGTGTGCAAACAGAGCGGCGGCTTCGTGAATGCCTCGCCGGAAAGCATTGAATGGGGAATAGATGTAAACCTGAAAGGTGCGCTGCTGTTCACAAGAGCCGTTCTCGGCACAATGTTCGAACAGAAATACGGAGTCATAATCAACATGGGTTCAGTAGATGGTCTGACAGGCGCCACCGGGCTGGACTACACGGCGGCAAAAAAAGGAATGATCGGCCTCAGTGAAGGCATATCAAACTACGGTGCTGCCAAAGGCGTACGTTCTGTATGCGTCTCGCCGGGACCCGTGCTTACAAGAGCTGCCATGGCCGGAATGCACACCCCCCTGGGAAGGGCCGCCGAACCGATAGAGATAGTCAATCTAATCATGTACATCTGCTCGGACAAGGGCTCATTCATAACAGGATGCAACTACAGCATAGATGGCGGACGCAGCATTGCCGGCATACACATCTGACAAAAAAGGAGACAGCATAATGTATGCAATGATACTTGATGAAAATCTGAACTTCAAATGGTGCGAAGTCCCTGATCCCGTGCGAAAACCGGGGGAAGTTGTCATTGATGTAAAAGCCGCAGCCGTAAACAGAGCCGACCTGATGCAGAAGGACGGATGCTATGCCTCTCCTCCGGACTGGCCCCAGTGGTGTGGTCTTGAAGTTTCAGGAACCATAGCCGAAGCGGAAGAAGGCTCCGCTTTCAAAGCAGGGGACAGAGTATGCGCCCTGGTGGGCGGCGGCGGATATTCCCAGAAAATCGCCGTTCCGGAAGGCATGGTGATCCACATTCCGGATGAAATGGATTTCATACAGGGGGCCTCCATACCGGAAGTATGGAGTACAGTCTATCTGAATCTGATGCTTGAAGCCGGCGGCATGAAACCAGGAGATGTTTTCTACATGCAGGCAGGCGCCAGCGGCGTTGGGCTTGCCGCAATACAGTTCGCAAAAATGATGGGAGCCAAGGTCATCACAACCATAGACTCACCGGAAAAGGCGGCATTCGTCAAGAAACTGGGGGCAGACTTTGTACTGGACTACCGCACAGAAGATGTGCGCCCCGTAATAGAGGCAAATCCCCCCACCGTGGCCCTTGACTGTATAGGCGGAAAACTTATGGGAGAATGCTTCAAGCACATGGTATTCGGCGGCAGATGGATAATGATAGCCACCATGGGCGGGGCTGAAACCACCATCAACCTGGAGACTGTATGGCGCAAGCGCATACGGCTCATAGGCTCCACGCTGCGCAGCAGGACACCTGAAGAAAAGAGCCGCATAATGCACGCCCTCAGAGATGAGCTGCTGCCCCATTTCGTCAGCGGAAAACTTATATCGAATGTTCACGCCGTGTTCCCGATACAGGAAGTGGAAGCGGCACATGGAATATTGCGCCGCGCCGAAAATACAGGCAAAGTAGTACTTACACTTTAAATGCGCCTTCTTTTGAACGAAGTGACGGCACTTCGTTCAAAAGAAAGGGACTTTCGTATAATTTGCAGATAAATGTGCATTTACTTGTTCAACTGACACATTTTTATCCATCATATCCATCTTTTATCAATGGTCCCGGGCATCATCATTGGCATTTCACTGCAAAGTTTTGATACAATGCACAAAAGTTTGCAGTGAGTAGAAGGCGGATGCAGCCCGTCAGACCATAAGGCTTGAAAGGATGGATTTGTCGAGAAGGAATGGAATGATTCCCACAAAGGATATGCCATTTTCATCCGTGTAGAATGGCTGGTCGTCGCCGGTTATGACCAGTTTTCTGAAGGAGTCCCCTGTCTTCCTGAGCGGCAAAAGCTCCTGCTCCGCCTTCGCCTCGGTGGCCATCTCAAAGGCGCTCTGGATGTACAGCTTATCCAGCCCCAGGTTCACTATGAAGTCAATCTCATGTTGCCGCCTTACCCTTTTCCCGTCCTTCGTGGCAAGGATTTCGACGACGCCCACGTCCACGTTTGCGCCGCGGCTGACCAACTCGTTGAAGATGACGTTCTCCATCAGGTGGGTCCGTTCCGTCTGGCGGTAGTTGAGCCTCGCATTGCGGAGTCCCACGTCCTCAGCATAATACTTTGACGGATAGGAAAGGTACTTGCGCCCCTTTATGTCGTAGCGTTCGGCCTGTTCAAACAGGTAGGCCTGCTTCAGATATCCAATGTAGTCCTGAACAGTGTGCGGCGAGGACTTTATCCTCTGGGTCGATGCAAGGGTAGACACGATGTTCGAAAGATTAGTCAGGCTACCGACTGCGCTCATGAGGACATTGACAAGCGCGCCCAGCACGAAGTCATCCTTCAGACCGTTGTGCTCGACGATGTCCTTCAGATACAGTGTCTTGAACAGCCCTGCCAGATACTCGCGCTTGTCCTGTGGGCTTCTCTTAAGGACAGCTTCGGGCATTCCTCCATAGACAAGATATTCGCCCCAGGCGCGGTATTCGCTCAGGCCGCTTGCCGGCAGGTACTCGGAGAAGGACAGCGGATGAAGCCGAATAACCTCGCCGCGGTCGCGGAAATGCGTCGGAACTTCGTCGGAAAGCATCCTTGAGTTCGAGCCGGTCACATAGACATCCAGATTTGGGATTTTCATCAGACCATTGAGAGTGTCATAGAATGTGACAGTCGCCTTCCCTCCCTCGACAATGCCTGGAACCTCCTCGCACATCTGAATTTCGTCAATAAGGGCGTAGTACGGGATGTGGGGAGACGCCACTCTCTCCCTTATGAATGTGGAAAGGCGTCTCGGATCTCTCAGCGCCTCGTTCCTGTCATCATCCAGCGCCAGCCCGATGATCTGGGAGTCACCGATTCCCTGCATGCGCAGATGATTCCTGAACAGGACATTGAGAAGATGACTCTTACCGCAGCGTCGTATCCCAGTGATAAACTTCACAAAGCCGTCGTGCTTGCGCTCTATCAGTTTATTCAAATAGAAATCGCGTTTTATGTCCATGTTTCCTCCCGATGCAAAGTTTAGTATCAGTTACCAATTTTTTGCACTAATATACATCCTATTCATTGTTTTCCTTCGGCTTGCCTCTAAAAAAGGCGTTTTGAAGGCCATTTTACCGTTCACTGCAAAGTTTTGATACAATGCACAAAAGTTTGCAATGAATAATGAAAAGGTGCTATTTTCACAGGGATGGCACATAGTCATTGTCAAGACTAATGGAAGTATATTGCTGCCAGTTTTTTCCCTCTGCCGGGTAAGGCAGAGGAGAAAACAATTTTATAGTTCAGCAACATGGAAGAAAGTTAACAAAAAAGAGGCAAAAGGAAAGGATACATGGCCTGCACCAGACGGTAAAAGCCCATGTCAGTCAGATGCACTCCATCCACTGCGCACTCCCAGGGATCGCTGCCAAGTGCACAATGCAGCGCATCAAAATAATGAATGTTCACATCGCCTGCCGCCTTTCTGCGCAGCATCTCCTCCCTCATGACCTCAGCTTCTCCCTCGATATCCGGCTGATGCACCTCCTGCAGGCAGTATCGGCCTGGAGTTGGAGAAACAAGCACTATGGGAACTTCCGGATGTGCTTCACGCAGAATGTCAATAAACCGCGGCAGTGTCAAACGCAAATCGGCGACATCCACATTCCAGCAGTAATCCACCAGATACATGCCGGGATCCTTTATATCGGCAAGCAGCGCTGCCATTTCCGGCTCACCCTTTCCGCTTCCTGAAAACCCCAGATTCATCACTTCCCTGTCCAGCATACGGGACAGGATGCTTCCGGCAGCCATGCCGGGCCGTGTCGCACATCCGCCCTGCTGTATAGAAGTGCCGTACCAGACTATGGGACGCGGATCGCGGAAGGGCAGCGGCATTTCAATGCGTGCGTCTTCATCAAGTCCAATCGCCAGTGAACTGACACCGTTATAAAGGGGAAAGTTGATTATCACATCGCGCATTTCCGGTTCAAGCCCCGTTATCACCTGACATGAGAAATCCAACTTGGAATGATCAGTCCTGGTGACTCCGACAAAACGCCACAGTCCGTTGCACTTCTGGTATATGTCAAAACCGGCGCTTCCCGTAAGAGCCATGTGGTCCATGCCGCCGGTCTCAAGCATTTTTCCCTTAAAGTGAAACCTTACTGCATTCGTCCTGAAACGGATCTGTCCGCCCGCAGTATGAAGGGCAATCTTGAATCCCCAGCTGTCAGCCGCCGGCACGAACCGTTTTTCTCCCCTGTAAAACTGCGTCAGGCCCAAAGGCAATTCATCCGGCAATCGGTGGTATGTCCGGTATTTATCAAACCAGGCAAAACCGGACAGCTGCATGGGTTTCTCAAAGGGAAGATACCATTTTATGCCATCGCCGTCAGCCGGCGGCACAGTCATGGCAGGATCAGTTTCCCTTAAATTATGATAATACTCCGGCATTTTTCCTTTCCTTCATGCACATGGTCCGTTCAATGCAGAACCGGCCTATTCATATACGACCTCTGTACCTTCCGGCAAACCGTGAATATCAAATACATGTTCCCGCCCGGCAACAAGCTCCGGTGCGCCGTCATGCACATTTTCAACGATCAGCCGCAGTTTCCTGCCTCTGAATATGCCGGTGACCTTAGTGGCCTCGTACTTACCTGCCTCGAACGCAAAAGTCGTTCCATCGTCATCAAAATGAATGAATGAACTTTCGCCCTTGTCCGCATATACCTGCCAGATTATTTTATCAAGAGGCTTTTCCGTTGAGAAAAGCATATCCGGTGCCGTGGGTATGATTGCGCCACCCTTCACGAAAAGCGCTCCGCCCACAGGCTGGGTACCGTCACCCCATTCCCCGTAATTGCCGACCTCATACCATTTGCCTCCCTTGAACTGCTTTCCTGTCCAATAGTTATACCATGTACCTTTGGGCAGATAGACTTTGCTGGTAAAAGAGGCAACAAGAAGGGATTCGCCGAACATGTACTCATTGACAATGTCCGCCACATTTTCATCCTCCGGATAAGCAAGCGCCAAAGGTCTCATCATGGGCATACCGGTGCAATGGGCCTGCCATGCAGTTGAATATATGTACGGAAGCAGACGGTATCTGAGCTTTGAATAGAACTTGAAGCACTCAGATATTTCCTCGCCCTGGAACCAGGGTTCCGAATACATGTGCCAGCCAAGCAGCTGGGACCAGGGCATAAGCATTCCGGAATGTATGCCAGCCTTGTCCCATATCTGCAAATCGCATGTGCCGTTGGAATGCCCGGACATGGCCAGGTTAAGAAGACCGCAGAGAGGTTTTGCACCGCCCCCTGTGTCTCCTGTCCAGGTGGCTGAATACTGCTGTATGCCCGCATATCCGCCCGCACTGTACACCATAGGCCTGCGCCCGGTATGCTCGACAAAGCCATTTGTCATCTGTTTGTTGTATATCACAGGGTACAGATTGTGCATTTCATAGTCCTGCATCCCGTTGTACCAGCGTCTGTCAGGATGGAAAAGCACCTGATATGCCCCGTCCAGCTTGAAGGCATCAGCGCCATCATCCACAAACTTGCACAAATGCTTGAACCAGGGTTCGCCATGTTTGGTTATCTTGTCTATGCGTACGGCATTTTCAAAATGCTCATCCTGCACAAGATCGTCCGGCGAGCGTTCCATTTTTCCATCCACATCCACAAGTTCGCCGGGCTCATTGCCCTGCAGTTCGCCGTTTTTCTGCTTTACCAGATACTCTTCATATTCAGAAAGATCGTAGTCGCAGCACAGCCACAGACTCAGATGGAACCCCATTTTATGCAGCGTTCCGGCAAAAGTACCGTCGCCGTTGGGTTCCAGCCAGAATGGAATATGGAAGCGTGTCTCACTCCATTTCTTGTCAACCGAACTGTCGTAATGCGTTTCCATCCAATCCGGTTCCAGACCTATCACATCACAGGGGATGCCCTGTCTTCTGAACTCATACGCTTCATAAAGCACATCCCTGGCCCGGACCTCACGCTCGTCGCATACAAATGTGAATCCGTAGCCCCAGCGGGGCAGCAATGCAGGACGACCGGAAAGACAGGTATAGTGATTTAAAAGTTCCGGCATTCCGTCCCCAAGGAAAAGATAAAAATCAGCGTCCCCGTGGGCGCACTCAAATACCAGTTCATCCGGATTGGTTGCGCCGGCGTCCACCACATGGTAACATGTAGTGTTAAGCATCACGGCCCATCCAAGCGTACTCATCAGATATGGAATTGGAATGTATCCGGTCACATTCCTTATGACCATTTCGGCACGGTGCCCCCGCTTCTGAAGCATGCTCCTGTTCTCATCCCCCAGACCGTAGAGCCTCTCCTTTTCCTGCAGGTCAAACGCTATCCTGAAACCGCCCTTTGCACGGCGCTCAATAGATGCCATGCGGGTGACAGGCTTGCCATTTACAGTCACCTGAAATGTTCCATCCGCAGCGACCTTTAATTTAAATCCACCCTTCAGCGAGATCGTATTTCCCCGGACAGAAGTGCCGGAATTTTTTCCCAGGCGTGTTTCGTCAAGTATTCCATAGCGGTTCAGACCGCTTTCGGACCATTCTTTTCCATCCCCCAGGCGCACCCTGACAGTATTTCCACCCAGGACATCCAATCTCAAATAAAGTCCTGTATTAAGTTCAAGCTGCATGATCGCACTCCATTTAAAGATCAATCAACTGTTTGTTTTCAGTTTTTCCAGCAGAAAATCACACTGGACAATTTTTTCAAGAAGCCCCTGAAGAAAATAGAAGTAGTGGTTGCTTGCCTCAAATCCTATACGCGAATCAATTCGCGCAAGTTTCAGAAGACTCAGCGCCAGCCCCTTTTCTTCGCGGACAATTTCAGGAAGCATGTCCGTTCTGGCAGTGCTGCAATCCGTTCCGCCGGCACATACATCCAGTTGCGCCAGATAACAGCCTGCCACCTTGTGGGGAAATGCCCGAACTCAAGTGGAAGCGGAGCATTACCCATGGGCAGACCGCAATCATCCGATGCAGTAATACCATCCATATTCTGAGCCTTCTGCCTGTTACTGTCCTCTGGTAATATTCCAGCGTATGTTCGATGGAGCATACTGATACCAGGCGGGCATGGTGAACCAGAGTTCTATGGGCTTTTCAGACGCAACACGGAATGAAATACGCATGTCCGTCGCTTCACTGAGATCAAGACGCTTGCCGCCTTCCCTTGACATGTTCTTGAAGTCACACACCTTGAACTCTTCTTCCTTTTCCGGCTTGCTTCCGCCGACAAGGCAATTAAAGTCCTTGTCCATAATATAGAAAGCACCATCCTTGAATGCAGAAGTATCGATAACCTTCAATTCGAATGCAAATGCCGCCGCGTATTCCGGCACCTTTACCGGAATATCGTACATGACTCTTCCGAATCCGCTCTTCACCGGCGGTATGGTCAGATGTACGCAGACTTTGGATTCATCCCCCGGATAGGGTATGAATTCTTCCTTGATATTTCCGGTTATGCCTTCCTTGCGCAGAACACGGCGCGCGACCTGATTCCTGTCCATAGGCACAATTTTTCCTTTTCTCCAGTCTACGCCTTCACTGCCCTTCGCCAGAACAGCAGGCACGCTGCCGACTGCCGGTACATTCTTCGCATCAGACGCCGAAATAGCCATAAGCGCAACCGCCCTGCCTATATATTTTTCAGACTCAAGCACAACAGATGTGATCTCCACATCAGGCTTTGAGTTCTTCCAGTTTATCACGGAAAAATGTACCAGCCTGTTCCTGATATCATGATGCCATGCCACAAAACTTCCCGTCCATCCCGAGAACTGGGAATTCCAGTTGAATATGTTCCATGCTCTGCGGAGCTGGATTTTCTCCGTGCTGCCGTCAGCACGTTTGATACTGAGATTTCCGACTATGGGGCACCTGGATCCGTTGAAATTGTGCCATTCGTTGTTTTCAAGTTCAAGCCTGTCTGTAGGAACTATTGCCATAAGGAACGCCAATTCCTTTGCCTTTAACTTTCCTGTGGAAACCTCAACAGGCCCTGCAGGCAGGCCGTCCGCACCGTCTGCGGAACCTGAAACTGCTACGGCGCGCAAAGTGCCTTCACTGTCATTGGCGCAGATTCTGAAGTTCTGCAAGGCTGCTGCATAATCGGCCTTGAGTTCAAAAAGCCCGGCCTTTGAAAAACATGGGGCAATTTCTGAATTGGCAAACTCCGTGTTCAGACTTCCCTCTATTGGAACCTGGCTCCAGGAACCTGTCCTGCGGTTCAATTCAGGCACAAAGCGCTTACGGGCCTCAAAGGAGGGTTCATAGTCCAGATTGTCAAGACTTGGATTCAAAGAATTGGGTGACCACAATGCGTGTCCGCCAATTACGAAACCCGGCCATGTACGATAACCGTACCTGTAAAAGCCGTTTTCAGGATTTTCTGAAAAATAATACCATGAAAGCACGGCTGCACCCATGCCCTTGTCACCATAACTCTTGATGCACTGCGCCATGGTCGGGATATTTCCAATAGTAGGCACCCATGCACCGCCCAGAAGCTTGAATCCCTTTTCAGTGAAGAAGTCCGTTGAAGGCGTGTCAAGATCCAGACCGTAATCCCAGAAATGAATGGGAATATCCTTGGGCATGGAATCAAGCAGTTTCCATCCGTTCAGAGGTACATTATAGGGATAGAAGCGCTTTGTGCGCTTGGGATGCACAAATGAGTCATGCCATATTATGGCTGTAACATTGCGTTCCTTAAGAAATGCGATGTACCTGTCAAGTTCTTCCTTAAGCCACTGAGTGGGCGTAAGTTTTTTGCAGCGGTCGCATTTTGCCACGCTGCCCTGAAGTATCTCATCAAGAGCTATATGGAAATACCTGGGCTGGAAGGCCTTTATCTGTTCATCCACAACATGCTGCCATATTTCCCTCATACGCGGGTGATTCGGGCACCAGTTGCATCCCCATACATTCTTTTCGTCCGGATTTTCAAGAAGTCCGGGCCATTCCGGCATTCCCTTCAGCCAGTTGACATGGCTGAGCAGCTGGATGTATGGAACGATTTCAATGTGCAGTTTCTTGCAATATTCCCTAAGCTCTATCATGTCCTTCTTTTCCAGGTCAGTAGTTTTGTCAACCCTGAAATCCTCATAGGGAAAAGCGTGGGTCACATTAAAGAGTATGGTATTGTATTTCAATCCGGCGCAAAATGCAAGCAACCGCCGCATCTGGTTCAGGTTCCTTTTACGCAATCCCGTCACCTGAATATTGATCATACGCATGTCCAGCCCGGGCCAGTCCCTGATAATCATGCACGCCAGAGGATCGCCATCAGCATTCAGCAGCAGATTATCAAGTGTCTGAATTCCGTAGAACACACCCCGCACATTCCTGGCAGAAATGCGGATTCCATTCCTGCCGACTTCCAGCTTGTAGCCTTCAGGATGCTCAGGCGTATCTTTCGTGCTGATCTCAAGATACACAGCCGGATCGCTTTTTCTTGCAAAAACTTTCTTCCCCGTACATCTGCTGCGCAGCATTCCCAATGCTGCGTCAAGTTCCGTACCGGCAGCGCCATCTGCCCAGACTGTTACCGGATCGGGAACCATCCAGGAACCTTCACGCAATTCTATTCCCACAGGAGGTGGAATAAGCCTGTCTTTTTTGTAAACATCCGCAGAAGCCGCCAGCACAACAAAAAGACACAGCAGCAATGACTTGATTTTTTTAATTTCAATCATATAAACTCCTTATCTTTTTTATTACATGATGTCCATTACACATAGATCACTTGAGGAACAATTCCACAACCGGAAGCTCCACACCGGGTTTTCGGGTCGGAATCTCCAGGAAAACACCCTTTTCGCGTGTTATTGTCTCTGTCATATTTCCAAAATCCATCTGCCCCGCCCTTGTCTTGATCTCGCTGCCGTCATGCAGGAACTGGGCATATTCTATGGCATTATCCAACCGGGGAAGGAAAATATCCTTGAACGGCCAGTTCATAATATGCAGATAAAGGCGGCCTGTCTCCGGGTTGTAAGTATAGCGTCCATCCCTGGGTTCGGGATACTTGTCAGGAGCCATGCCGCATCCATAGATGGCTCTGGCATGATATTTCATCCAGTCTGCATATCCCCGGAGACGCTCCATTGCCCGGCTGTCGATATATCCCCGGCCAG
Organism: Lentisphaeria bacterium; assembly: GCA_045606125.1. Classification (GTDB taxonomy): domain Bacteria; phylum Verrucomicrobiota; class Lentisphaeria; order Oligosphaerales; family Oligosphaeraceae; genus RGIG3456. Next base: position 11,894 of record JAZURH010000015.1, read on the forward strand.
TCGGCCCCACATTCATAAGAAGATTGCCGTTTCTGGAAACATGGTTCACCAGCATGTCTATGCACTGACGCGATGACTTCCAATCCAGTTCATCCCTGCTGTATCCCCAGGAGCCGGAGAATGTCTGGCATCCCTCCCAGACCACATGACTGCCGTTTTCATCAAGAATGTCAAACATGGGAGTATATTGCTCCGGAGTTCGCACATCGCCTGAACCGGGCAAATCAAGCCTGTTGTCCACAATAATATCGGGTCGCAGGCTGCGCACAAGGGAGATCAGTTTTTCCGATTCCCAGTCCTCCCGGCCCTTTCCCTCCTCCTGTCGTCCGTTTTCCTCTAAAATGCCGGGGCGCGCCGGATAGGACAGATCGAACCACATTATGTCCACATCTCCATATTCCGTAAGCAGCTCTCTGACCTGATCGCGCATGTATGCTGCATACCTTTTCATGTTGCGCCCTCTGTTCAATTCATCCCTGTCCTCCCTGTCCCGCAGCGGATGGAACCTGTCTATTGTAAAATCGGGATGATGCCAGTCTATCAGAGAATAATACAACCCGGCGCGCAGGCCTTCGGCACGGAAGGCGTCCAACACCTCACGCAGTGCATCCCTGCCGAAAGGCGTGTTTGTTATCTTGTAGTCCGTGTACTTCGTGTCCCACATGCAGAATCCCTCGTGATGCTTTGCTGTGAACACAAAATACTTCATCCCTGCCTCACGGGCCGCCTTTGCCCATTCACAGGGATTGAAAAGATCCGGGTCGAAATGGTCGAAATACACTTGATATGACTGATTGTCAATTCTTTCTATGTTACGGACCCATTCATGCCTGGCGGGCATGGAATACAATCCCCAATGAATGAACATGCCGAACCGGTCCCGGGTAAACCAGGCCGTGTCGCCTTTGCCATACTGTCCCATAAATATTCTCCTGCGGCAAACCGGGGCGCATACACTCCCCGGTCGCAATACTGTCAAATATCACTTCCCTTGCCGTAGTCAAATCCGGTGAACATTCCGGAATAAAGGGATGGACTTCCCCAGGGGCATTTTGTTGCAGGGCGGCTGTTCATATAGGAAGGCTTGCTGGAAGCCGCATGACCATCCAAATAGCAATGATTTGCGTCTCCGGTGGGCCACACATTGTTATTCACAATATTCGTGGGATACTTACCACTGCCCAGGTCGCCAATTTCACGGGGATCCACTCCACCATGGCGGTATCTGAAATATCCAACGGTAAATGCAGCGTCTGCGCTGGGAGTGGACTTCAGGTTGGAATCTCCGAAGATTATGGCCGAGGCAGGAGAATCAATATTAATGTCCTTGTAGTTGTAACGGAACTTGCCGGCGCGAACAATGCCGATCTCACCACTGAGATGGGGGTTGATGATATAATGGGTAAATGACATGAAATTCTGCTCGCTGGGGCAGCAGAAAGTGGAGGCTGGCGTAAGTGTTCCATATTTTTCCGCAGTTGGTCCGAATCCGCCACCACCATTCAAACCGGCAAGCAGTCCGATCCAGGAATGATTAAAAGCTCCCTCGGCAGTGTCTGTTCCATTTGCGACGAGAGCGGGAATCACCCAGCCATCGTATGTGTCAGAGTACATGGCAGCTCCTATGCCCATTGTCTTCAAATTGTTGATGCAGCTGATGCTGCGGGCTTTTTCACGGGCTTTGGCAAGGGCCGGAAGAAGCATGGCAGCCAAAATTGCAATGATGGCTATCACAACCAAAAGTTCTATCAATGTGAAATTCCTGCGCGAACTGCTCATAGTCATTCCTCCTGCATTTGATCTGTAACTTCTCATGTTCATTTCTCTTGAAATTGCACTCAATTTATATTTTATTTTAAAACATTTGACATTTTTCACAATTCCAATTCAGCCACGACCGGATAATGATCTGACGGCAGCCTGCCGTCAATAGGATCATCCACGACTTTATACGACCTGACACGCGTATCGGGTGATACATAAATGTAGTCTATGTGCATAAATCTGCATTCGTCCAAAGGTCTGCGGTCCCTGAAATTATGAAATGTCTCCCAAGGTCCCTCCGGAGGCGTCAGTGTTACATTCCCGGTATTTTCAAGCACTCCGTCAAGAGCCTGCATAGCTCTGTGTCCCGGTTCCATATTAAAATCACCGGAAAGAACACATGGTCCGCCATACTGCTTTGAAATAGAGGCTATCCTTTCGAGTATCAATTCAAGCCCTCTGCGGCGCGCAACATCCCCCCTGTGATCAAGGTGCGTATTGAAGACATTCAATTCAAAGCCGTTTTCCAAAAAAGCCATGCGGGCCCAGGTGCATATCCGCGCATAAGCCGTATCCCATGACTTCGATCCGGGAGTCTCCGGTGTCTCGGAAAGCCAAAAAGTGCCGCTGTCCAGAACTTTAAACATATCATTCCTGTATATGATGCAGGCATGCTCCCCACCGTCCGTTTCGCAGGGATCCTGCCTGGGTTCCCCCACAAAGGAGAAGCCGCAGTTCCTGCAAATACAGTCCAGCTGCTCCTTTTTGACTTCCTGCAGTCCCATGATGCCGCATCCACACATGTCTATAGTGCGCACCACATCATTCCATCGGCGGGACCATTCAAATGGATGAACCTCACTCTGAGTGAGTATGTTGAATGTACCTATTTTCAATTCCGACATGTCATCACCTCATTTCTAAACATTGAAATAACATCGGGAATCACAATTCGGCACCGTATTCAGATTTTTGAAAGATCACCGTTTATGGTGACGCCGCCGTCCGCAACTATTATTGCGCCATTCAGATAGCTTGCCTCGTCCGAGGCAAGGAATGCAGCTATGTTGGCTATTTCCTCCGGAGTGCCATAGCGCCTGACCGGAGTGCGCAGTTTCAGGAAGCGCTCCTCGTCAAAACTGGAGTTTTCCGGATTGCTTTGGCGCATCATGGGTGTCATAATAGCCGCCGGAGCAATACAGTTTGTCCTGATGTTATAGCGTCCATATTCTGCAGCCATGGACTTTGTAAGCTGCACAATTGCCCCCTTGGTCGCAGTATAGGCGTCGCAGTCCGGTATGCCTATCACACCGGCGCTGGACGCTGTATTTATGATGGAACCGCCCGTGCCCTGCTCCATCATGCGCCTGATGCCGTATTTGCAGAAAAGGAACACGCTTCTCAAATTGATGGCCATGACCCTTTCCCAATCGTCTTCATCAATGTCTGTGATCCTGCCGTCATGCCCTACCCAGTATATGCCCGCATTGTTATATATGGCATCGATACGCGGAACCGCATCAATGAAGGCTCTTACATCAGCTGGGCTGGACACATCGCATTTCATAAAACTGCAGCCGATCTCATCGGCTGCTGCCTTTCCAGCCGTCTCGTTTATATCTGCAATCCATACCTGCGCCCCCTCGGACACGCACTTGGCCGCCCCGGCCAGACCTATCCCCTGGGCGCCCCCGGTAACAATCACATGCTTGCCTTCCAGTCTGCCGCTCATTTCACAATCTCCCTGACTGCATTGACTACATCAGCAGTTCCCAGCCCGTACTGATCCCTGAGCCATGCCTGAGTACCAACTTTGGTGACATTCACATCCTGGAATGCCAGACGCCTGAAAGGAACATTGCCGCATCCGCTGTCCATCAGCACTTCTGCAACAGCGCTGCCCACACCGCCCTGTATATTGTGCTCCTCAAGAACCACGATACCACCGGTTTCCTGCGCTGCACGCACTATTGCCTCCCTGTCAATGGGCTTAATGGAATACAGACTGACCAGGCGGCACTTTATGCCTTCGTCTGCAAGCAGAGCCACTGCGTTCTTTGCATTGATCCCGATGGGACCGGCAAAGAAAACCGTGGCATCATTGCCGTCGCATATCATTGAGGAGCCCCCGATGCGGAAATCCGGAACGCCCTTTCCGTCATGCAGGTCCGGTTCGCCCTTGTAGCCGCAGCGATAGTAAACTGGTCCCTCATACGCCATCATGGCATGCGTGGCAGCACGGGCTTCCTCAATGTCCGAAGGAACCAGAACCACCATGTTGGGAAGGGCGCGCATGATCGCAATATCCTCAGTGGAATGATGGGAAATGCCAAGTTCGCCGTATGAAACACCGCCGCCAATAATGACTATCTTAACATTGGCGTCATGGTAGCATACATCATTGCGCACCTGTTCCAGGCAGCGCAGCGTCGGGAAGTTGGCTATGGAATATGTGATCGCAATATTACCTTCCATGGCAACACCGCACGCAACGCCGGTCATGTTCTGCTCCGCCACACCGCAATTTATGAAACGGTCCGGAAACGCATTGGCAAAAGGTTCGATTTCGCCGTAGCCAATGTCCGCAAGTATCATGAAGACCCGCGGATCCTTTTCCGCTATCTTAAGAAGTTCCTGGTTAAATGCCTTTCTCATAGTCTATATTCCTCCCGCTTATGCCTCTTGGATTTCCCTGATCGCCCTGTCCCGGAGTTCCTCGGTCAGACCGCCGTAATGCCACTTGTAGTCATCTTCCATAAAGCTGACACCCTTGCCTTTTACGGTACGGAATATTATTGCTGTGGGCTTGCCCGCTTCCAGAGGAACATTTTTCAATGCAGCCTCAATGGCATTAACATCATGACCGTCGGCCTCGATGGCACGCCAGCCGAACATCTCCAGCTTCGGACCAAGGGACTCCAGATCTATTATGTCCTCTGAACGCCCCAGAGCCTGCAGCCTGTTGTAGTCCACCAGCATCACAAGATTATCCCAGTGATGCTGTCCCGCCAGCATAATGGCCTCCCAGCTGGAACCCTCGTTCAGGTCTCCGTCACTGCTCATGACAAATATCCTGTGGGACTTGCCGGCCTGCTTTGCAGCCATGGCCATGCCGCAAGCAACGGGCAAGCCATGCCCGAGGGAACCGGTGGAAAACTCCACCCCGGGAACATGATGGGAAATATGACCGCTCAACTTGCCGTCATCGCAGTAATAGCGCTCCAGCCAATCCATGGGGAAATAACCCAGTTCAGCAAGGCATGCAAGCAGCGCAGCGCCGCCATGACCCTTGCTGAGAAGAAAACGGTCCCGGTCGGCCTTGCGGGGTTCCTTCGGATCAACATTCAAGATCTGCGTATAAAGCACCGGATATATATCCGCAGCAGAAAGCATGCTTCCTATATGACCACTCTTTCCGGCACATACCATTTTAAGACAGTGGATGCGAATCTTTTTCGCAAGATCCCTGCACAACGCCGCATTCGCTTCGTCCATAAACACTTTCTCCTTGAACGCAATTATGTTTCTCTTTCTAAAACTTGCCCTGATTTATTTTCACTTGAAAATTATATCAATTTTTCTAAAATAAGCAACACCTTCTGCTCATTTTTTTTGCCGAATATTATTGTCTGCCTTGCATTTTTTTAAAGCTATGATATTTTTTCTACTGGAATAAGTGAAATAATTTCAATTTGAAAATAAGTAAAAAAAATGTTGGAAAAAGAAAGTCCCCTGCGTTTAAACGACATACGCCTCAGAAACACCCTTTCCATTCTGCGCGCCCTTATAGGGCAGGACAGCATATCCCGCATTGAGCTTTCCCGCATCACGGGATTTGACAATACCGCTGTCACCCGTGCCATACAGGACCTGACATCCCGGGGTCTCGTTGAAAGTGCAGGAAAAAAGGAATCCGGTCACGGCAGACCCCGTGAAATGCTGGTCCTGTCCGGTAAAGGCGCCAAGCTCATAGGCATATCAATGAAACCGGACAGCCTGTTCGCCACCCTTTCCGACCTTCGGGGCAGACCCCGTTTCCAATCCGAACGCAGCTTCAACACGGAAATAACCAGGGAAGTCTATCTTTCCGCTCTGGATGAGATTGTTTCCCGCCTTATACAGGAGGCCGGCGGAAAACTGGCGGGCATCGGAGTCTCCACATTCGGCACCCTTACAGGCAATGATACGGTCATAATGAAGGATCCAGCCAACCTGCCGGTGCTGAAAGGCGTTGACCTGAAACAGCATTTTCTTGAAAATCACGGAATCAAGCCTGTATTCGCCGACATGATGATAAGCAGAATGCACTACGAATTGAATTCTTATCCGGAACTTGCCGGGGGCAATGTGCTGCTCGTACATCTGGGCCGGGGAATTGGAATGGCAATGAGCTGTAACGGGGAAATCGTCATGAGCAGAAACCGGCACGGCGGTGAACTGGGACATAACATCTGCGAACCGGACGGCCTTCTCTGCCCATGCGGGCGCCGTGGCTGCCTGGAAACAAAATGCTCCACAAGGGCGATACTCAATGCAGCCCGCAGCGCATACAAGATCCCCGAAATTACAATAATGGAACTGAAGCGCAAATATGAATCCGGCTCACCAGAGGCTGAACGCATAGTGGAAGAAGCCATGCGCCATCTGTCTATTGCTCTTGCAAATCAGGCAAACAACTGTTTTCCTGATGCACTGATACTTACAGGCAGCCTGCTTTCCCTGGGAGACAAATTCCAGCGCAGGCTTGAAAAGTCCGTACGGGAACTGCTGTTTGAGGACACCAACTCCCCAATGTCATTCCTGTACAGGGACTCTTCAGAGCATGATGCCACAGGTGCAGCATTAATGGTAGTAGACAAGCTGCTTTCCTCACCGGAAGAATTCAACAGGCTGTGCCCGAAAATCCGGAAATAGAAACCAACGAATGGAGATTTTACGATGAATGGCAACATCTTCAACCGCAATTTCACATTCTTCAACATAATCCCATATTCCCCGGGCTCGGAAAAGGAATTGGCAGCAGACGCCGTTGAATATGCGGAAAAGACAAAGAACAGCATTGTCCTGTACTGCCTTTCATTACATCCCCAGGGTCTTCCCGCCATGAAAAAAGTCCGGCAGATGGTTGAAAGCTACCGTGCCCTCAAAAAAGAACTTGCCGGAACAAATGTGCAGCTGGGCGTGCTGATGCAATCCATACTCGGCCACTGGCCGCGAGTCGACAAGGACGAGGAATCCTGGACACGTTCCGTAAACATAGACGGGGAAAAAGTACGCTACTGCACGCTTGATCCGAACTTCAGAAAATACATCTTCGATACAGCCGCCATGCTGGCTGCAGAAAATCCGGTCTTTTTGCTGGGTGATGATGACATAAGGGGATTTTCACCGAAAGTGGAATGCTTCTGCGAACTGCACACTGCGGAGTTCAATCGCCGCACCGGAAACAATTTCACGCCGGAAGAATACCGGGAAGCCGTAAAAAACTCTGTCCCCGGCGACAGGATACACACCGCATTTGAACAGCTGGCAAGAGAGATACCCGAGGATACAGCAGCTCTGCTCCGGCAGGGCATGAATTCCGTCAATCCGCAGCTTCCCGCCGGTTCCTGCATGCCGGGCTGGGAATACCGCTTCAACAACAGGGTGTCAAAAATCATGGCTGCGGAAGGGCAATCCCCCGTCATGCGCATCTGCAACGCAAACTACCTGGAAGGTCCGGCCAAGCATTTTCCGTACATAGTCAGCAGAACTATAGCATTGCGCAACGCCCACCCGGACATCCCCATTGTTCTGGATGAATCAGACACCTTCCCCCACACTTTGTACAGCCGTTCATCCAAAAGCATGCACGCCAAACTCTGCAGCAGCATATTCACAGGCCTGCGCGGAGCAAAACTGTGGTATGTGAACATGAAAAAAATGAATCACCCTGTCCACGAAAACTACACAAAAATACTTGGCAGATACAGTAGTTTCTACCAGACGCTGGCAGACGAAGTGCAGCAAAGCTGTCTTACAGGAATAAATGTGCCCCCCAGTATGAACTTTGAAAACTGGCATTCCGGAAAGCAGGAGACATTCAGGGACTTCATCACGGAACCACTTTTCACCGCTACTACTCTGGGAATTCTTGGAATACCATTCAACTGCAACTTCACCTTGAACCAAAATGAAATACAGGCAATTACAGGGCAGACCATGGTGCAGCGTCTCACAGATGAGGAAATAACAAAAATACTATCCGGAAAGGCATTCATAGACGGTCCCGCAGCAGCAGAACTTTGCCGCAGAGGCTTCAGTGAACTTCTCGGTCTCAAGGCGGAAATGATTGATTTCCGCTTCAACAGCGAAATAAACACTGAAACAGGTCAGACATACGTTATTTCAAAAGCACCGGAGGTACCGGAATTTACACTTATGGACGAAAGCGCCGAAGTGCTGACCAGACTTTGTTACACACCGTTCTCCGGCGCTGAACCGGAAGAAATCTCACCGGCAACCGTGATTTACCGCAACAGACTCGGAGGTATGGTCTGCTGCACAGCTTTCCACCAGAAAATCAGTTTCGCACAGAACAACGGCCCCCGCAAAGAATGGTACCTGGATATATTTGACAGGCTCAACGGCGGAAAACTGCCAGCCGTGTGCATGGCACTGCAGGACATAACGGCCTTGACAAGAAAATATCAGGACGGCTCAATACTGCTCATGGCATGCAATATCAATTTCGATGATCTTGATGAACTTCATGTCAGATGCGCAAAATTGCCGGAGAAAATTGAACGACTTTCAACGGAAGGCATTTGGGAAAACTGCAGATTCAGAATTGAAGACAACAATGTTTTCATAGACCGAAAAATGGGATGCTACAATCTGGAAATATTCAGGTTGAAATGAAAATCAAATCGTTTACAGAACCTGTCATTTACAATTATTTTCTGCTCAAAAGGCAAAAAATGAAAAACACCGCTTGCATAGTTTTTGGCAGGCGGTAAATTAAATGGTTACTTGCACTGGATAAAGGTCATGACTGTGCCCCGTACGCTGTTGTGCTGGAGGTATATACAGCCAGGCAGAAACATTTGAAACTGCAAGCATGGGAACACCCCCTTTCCACATGTTGTCCGGAAAGTAAAAGAAAGGACATAATGCCTTACGGAGAGAATAATGGCCAAGAATTTGTATGTTGGAAACCTGAGCTATCAAGTGAGAGATGACGAGCTCAACAGCCTCTTTGCACAGTACGGGAGTGTTACAAGTGCCCGCGTCATCATTGACCGCGAAACTCAGCGGAGCAAAGGTTTCGGCTTCGTGGAAATGGCAGACGATGCAGAAGCACAGGCAGCCATTGACGCACTGAACGGCTTCGAGCACATGGGCCGTGCCCTGGCAGTCAACGAAGCAAGACCCCGCGAGCCCAGGCCGGCTTTCGGTGGACGTCGCGATGCCAGGAGATAATATCCCCTGAAGAACGATTGCAGAACCGTGCGGATCCATGTCCGCACGGTTTTTTTTATGTATATGACTGAAAAAACAACACAAATATTCCATAACTTTGCAGAATGACGAAAAGTCATGGGACATCAAACAAAAAAACATAGTATCATTTGCCTTTTGGCAATTATAAAACTACAGTAAACAGCACAAATGCAGTTCTGAACAAAAGACTATGAGATATATCATCATGAAAACTAAAATCATTTTGACAGCGATTCTTGGTCTTTTTCTTGTTCCGGCCCTGTGGTCACAGAACAAGGCAGATGACACACATGATTTCAATACAGTCAAGGCACTGAAAAGCATTACGCTTGTCAACAGTGCCAGAAAAAAGGCAAGCGGAGCCTCCGTGCTGTCAAACAAAAAACTGATAGGTCTTTACTTTTCCGCTCACTGGTGCGGTCCCTGCCGTGCATTCACGCCCAAGCTTGTGGAGTTCCACAGCAAATGCCGCCAGAAAAAATTTCCGGTTGAAATCATCTTCATAAGCAGTGACAATGACGAGAAAGAGATGATGAAATACATGAAGGAAGCCAAAATGAAATGGCCAGCCGTCCCTTATAATTCACCGCTGCGGGAAAAAATCAAAAAAGAGTTCGGGGTAAACGGAATACCAACATTCATAGTGCTTAACAACGAAGGGGAGATTGTTTCAAGCAATGCACGTTTCGATGTAGAATACTACGGAATCAATGCCTGCAAAAAAATCACCAGTCCAGACTACAAGCCAATGACATACAATGAGTACAAGAAGAAAATTGCTCGTAAAAACGACAGAAAATCTTCTTCAGGAAAAAACAAAAAAAGGGAAAAATGAAAAAGGAGATCTGAATTATGAAAAAAAGAAACATTGCAATGATGATCGTGCTGTCTTTGTGACATGCGGTATTTACAATCTCTACTGGATTTATGCTTCAAGAAACGAGTTCAAGCAATTGTCACAGGACCAGAGCATCAATCCTGCTGTGGAACTGCTCCTGTGCCTCCTGTGCTTCCCCTATTTCTTCTACTGGCTGTATAAATTCTCTGCTGATCTGGCAAAATATCAATCTGAAAAGGGACAATATTGCCAGGACAACAGCATAATCAATCTGCTTCTTGCGATATTCGGGCTGGGTCTTATCAGTGAGCTTATCATCCAGAACCAACTCAATTCCTCTATACAGGAATAATGCAAAAAAAAGTACGGAATACTGTAACTTTTCTGTGCTTTTTTCTGGCGTGGAGCTGCCTCTGGCTCGTTGCCGGCAAAGTGCAGCTCTGCGTACCCAGACTCCTGTCGGGTATGCCATGCCCGGGATGCGGGCTTACCCATGCCGGCATTGCATTCCTGACTCTTGACTTTAAAGCCTCATACGACTATCACCCGCTCTTTCTGCCGGTGATAGCCGCATTGGCAACGGCTCTGCTTACCAGATATGACTGCTTTAAATGGCTGCACCCGCTGAAATTAATATACATTCCGCTGGTAATTGCGCTTATGATACTTTATGCGGTAAGAATGTACTATCTGTTTCCCAACGGCGGAGTGCCAATGTTCTATGACTATTGCTCAATAACGGGCAAAATACTTCTTATGCTGAAGCAGATCATAATTTAAAAACAGAAAACATACCCGGAAACTGCTCACTCTGGATATTTTTATTTTCCGCAGCTGTTTCAGCAGCTCTTCAAAACTGTGTTTCTTCAATAGAAGTAATTTATAAAATAGCGCAAAACGTGCAATGAAATATGCACAGTGGCTAAAGCAACAGCTTCAAATAAGTGTATTCATGTAAACGCACATTCCAATAATAGTTTTAAAATTACCTCCAGATACAAAACAAGCAATAACACACACGGCTGATGGCAATCCATAAAAAGAACATATCGTGTTGCAATTATAATTGAAATTCATATAATTGCAATTATTTATATACAAATAATAATTGCAATTATTTTCTTTTTAAGCACTTGTTTTTTAAAAATGCCGCTATACCTTATTGGGCGCGCGCGAAAAATAAACCGCCCACACTCTGAAAATGGAGACATTGTAAACCGCCCTCCCCGCGTGCTAAAAATGTACTTTTCACGCTTTGCAGGGCATGAAAAGTCCCCATTTCCGCATGTTTGAAAACTCTTGACTGAAAAACATGCGCTCACAATAACGACACCTGAATAAACATGGAGATTTACAAAATAATTTCAAAACTATCTTCAAAATGTACATAGACAGAACACATTTGTGCCGGCAGCACCACAAACCGCACAAAAAAGCGGTTTAGAGTCGTGACCTTAGCCACTGCATCCATCTTCTTGTGCATTTCACGCCATTTTCAAAATTGCCTCTTGAAGTTTTAAATAAACAATGTCCCAATATCTGGGAACTTCTGACAAGGAAAAAATCCATAGATAACCGTGTTTATTTTTCTGTTTAATTGGGAATTGAAAATTATGGGCGTAAATTATAGAATCAGGCAACATAAAATTCTAAATATCCTTAAATATCAACCAGAATACAACAGGGAGAATCCAAACATGTCCAATTTCTGCATTGCCGGCTTCGGTGAAGTCATGCTCCGTCTCTGCCCCCAGGGCAAGCTCCGTTTCGCACAGAACCTTCCCGGTGACCTGAGCGCCACATTCGGTGGCGGCGAAGCAAATGTATGCGCTTCTGTTGCTATACTGGGCGGAAACAGCAAATATCTTACTGCTCTGCCGGACAACCCGGTGGCAAGGGCATTTGCCTCACAGCTCCGCGGAATAGGCGCCGATGTATCAGGAATACTTTTCTCCAAAACAGGCCGCATGGGCATCTACTATGCGGAACACGGCTCAAACATGCGGGGCTCAAATGTTCTCTATGACAGAGACTATTCCACAATCTCACTTCTTGCCCCGGCAGATTATGATTTTGATGCCATGCTCTGCGGCGTCACACATCTGCATCTTACAGGCATTACCCCCTCCCTCTCTAAAAATGCCTTCGAATCAACGCTGGCTCTGGCGGAAAAGGCATCTGAAAAAGGCATCACAATCTCCATTGACCTCAACTACCGCAAAAAACTCTGGAACTGGGAACCCGGTACAGAAAAGAAGGCCCTTGCCGGAAGATGCATGGAGCAGATAGTCAAATATGCTGAAATCATAATCGGAAATGAAGAAGATGCCTCAGATGTATTCGGCATCAACGCCCAAAACACCGCAATTGACAAGGGACAGCTCAACATAGCAGGCTATCAGGATGTAGCAGCCCAGCTCTCCGCAAAGTTCCCAAAGGCAAAATTCGTGGCAATCACTCTCCGCGAAAGCTATTCCGCAGACCACAACAACTGGGGCGGCATGCTCTATGACTGCACAGCAAAAAAGGCAAATTTCGCTCCGCTTGATGAAAACGGAGAATATGCCCCGTACCAGATCAAGAACATTGTGGACCGCTTCGGCGGAGGAGACAGCTTCTGTGCAGGATTGCTCTTCGCCCTCAACACACCCGAACTCTCCGCTCCCGAAAATGCAATACGCTTTGCCGTGGCATCAAGCGCCCTCAAACACACTTTCAGCGGAGACTACAACTATGCAACAAGAGCAGAAGTAGAAAGCCTTATGAAGGGGTCCGCATCAGGCAGGGTACAAAGATGAAACAGCGCTTTGAAGCATTCATGGAGGAATGCCCGGCGGTGGCGATCCTCCGGGGAATCACTCCGGAGGAAACCCCGGAAGTATGTGATGTACTGTTCAATGCTGGCATAAAGCTGCTGGAGATACCTCTCAATTCTCCGGACGCCACCCGCAGTATTTCCATTGCGGTCAACCACTGCGGCGAAAGGCAGATGGTGGGTGCCGGCACAGTCCTGACGCCACAGGATGTAAACGATGTATTCGCCGCAGGAGGCAAATTCATCATATCTCCGAATACAGACCAGGATGTGATAAAGGCAACAAAACTGGCGGGGATGATATCCATACCCGGCTTCTTCACAGCAAGCGAAGGCTTCATGGCAATAAAGGCAGGAGCCGACTATCTCAAGCTGTTTCCGGCAATCCTCGGTCCCACCTATGTGAAGGACCTGAAGGCCGTGATAAAGACACCTATACTGGCAGTGGGCGGCGTAACAGCGGAAAACACACCGGCATTCATGAAGGTATGCGCCGGAGTAGGAATAGGCAGCTCTATCTACAAACCCGGAAAGCCACTGGCGGATATTGCCGCCGATGCACAAAGCATAGTCAGGGCTTTGCACGCCTGATCAATTAAACGAAAACTGACGGAGATTCAAACATGAAGACTTGCAGCGTTGGTCAATATGGAAACTGCATAGAACTGCAGAGCGGAAAATTCAGAATCGCAGTAACACAGGACTTCGGTCCCAGAGTGCTGGGAGGATGGATAAACGGCAGTGACAATATCTTTCATGTCATGCCGCCAACACCCATGACTACAGTGGACACAGGATTCACACTCTACGGCGGCCACAGGCTCTGGCATTCCCCAGAAGTGGCTCCGAGAACTTATGCACCGGACAATGCACCCGTCAAAGTCACCAACACGGATGAAGGACTGGTATTTGAAAATGAACCGGAACTGCTCACAGGACTACAGAAAAAAATTACTATCAGTCAGGGAGATGATGATTTCTTCATTCTCAACCATGAAATCACCAACTGCGGACAATGGAACGTTACAATGGCGCCATGGGCGCTCTCAATAATGGCACCAGGCGGAACAGCTGTCATACCTCAGGGACGGGACACGGAAAGAGACCCCTACACACCTGACCGCAGCCTGGTCCTCTGGCCATACACAAGCACAGCCGACAAGAGACTCACATTGGAAGACGACTACATCCTTCTCAGGCAAATACCCGGAATGGACGCTCCCGCAAAAATCGGTTTCTATGCAGACGACGGATGGATCGCATACGTTAACAATGGTGTTGCCCTGGTCAAAATCATAGAATACTATGACCCGAAGGAGGTTGAATATCCGGACAACGGCTGCAATCTGGAAAGTTACTCCTGCGGTAATTTCTGCGAAATAGAAACACTGGCGCCGTTGTTCTGCCTTGAACCAGGCGAAACATGCTGCCATCAGGAAATATGGCAGGCCATATACGACCTGCCGCAGATCAACTGTGCCGCAGATGTGGCAAAACACCTGGCACCCAGAATTCTTGCCTGAACTGAACAATGGCGAAACTCTACATAATAGCAACTCCCATAGGCAATCTTTCAGATGTATCGCCGCGCACTCTGGAAACACTGAGATCAGTCCATGCCCTCGCCTGCGAAGATACCCGGCACACGGGAAATCTGCTGAAGCTGCTGGGAATTGAAAAACCTGCCATGATGTTCTCAAATCATGAATACAATGAAAGGGGCATGGCAGGAAAAATCGTCTCACTGCTCAATGCGGGGCATGATGTGGGAATATGCAGTGATGCCGGATATCCCCTGATAAGCGACCCCGGTTTCCCGGCAGTCAGGGAGGCAATACAAGCCGGCCATGACATCGTTCCCGTCCCCGGGGCAAGCGCAGTGCCGCTGGCGCTTATCATATCCGGGCTGCCCTGCTCATCCTACACATTCAAAGGCTTCCCCCCGAAAAAACCGGGAGCAAGACGCACATTCCTGCAAATGGAAGCGGACATGCCGCACACAATGGTGTTTTACGAATCCCCATTCCGCATAGGCAAATTCCTGGCTGAAGCGGCGGAGGTGTTCGGAGAAAGGCAGGCAGCCGTCTGCATGGAACTTACCAAGCAATTCGAACGCTGCCACAGAGGAACTCTGCCGCAACTTGCGGAAATGTTCGGGGAAAACAAGGTCAAAGGCGAGGCTGTAATCGTCATTGAAGGAAATCACAGCAAAAAACATAAAGAGACAGAAGAAACTTCAGGAGAAATGGAAAATGCAATACCTTAAAATGCTGCCGTATCAAGTCCGCGAGGCCATAAAGAACAATGTACCGGTAGTCCTGCCCCTGGGTGTCATAGAATACCATGCGGAGCATCTGCCCCTGGGAACAGACTGCTTCACCTGCATTGAAGCAATCAGAAGAGTTGAAGAAAGGCATCCGGAAATGGTGGTTCTTCCCCCATTCTACTACGGCTGCGCCTCATACGCAGTGGCAGGTCCGGAGGAAAAAGGAACCGTACATGTGGATGGCGAGCACATCATTCCCGTGGCGAAGGATATCTTCAGAGCACTGTTGAGGGTCGGTTTCCGCAACATACACGCCTTTGTTGCGCATCAGACAGAAGAGTTTGCCCAGGGAATGCCCACCGACCTTACTTTCCGTTTCGCTGGAAGAAGTGTTGTATTCGAATGGCTTGAAAAGGAATCTGGTGAAGGATGGTGGGGCACCGAAAAGTTTTCCTCATACTATTCGGGAAACAACAACCCATTCGCATGGATACAGATTCACACCATGCGCTGCGGCGACAGTGCCAAGCAGTTCAAGGGAGATCATGCGGGCATTCTGGAAACAAGCGAAATCATGGAGATCTATCCGGAACTGGTGGAAAAAGACCGCATTGACGGTACCATCTGGTTCGCAAGAGCAGGTGCAGACGCCACAAAGGAATACGGAGACGCAGCCCTTGAAGGAGCGTCCATGGATATTGAAAATCTGCTTTTTAAATAAAATAATTTCAAAAACAGAGCGAAATGCGCAATGAGATGGACACAGTGGCTAAGGCAACAGCTCCAAATCCCACTTTCGTACAACGAGAAGCAATCCTGACGCCAATGTGTTCATATCGACGCACATTCCGATGATAGTTTTGAAATCTTCTCAAGTTACTGAACAAATACTCACTGGGAATATAAGATGAAAGTTCTTTTTTTAGGCGGAACAGGCTGGATAGGGCATATTGCAACCCGCATGCTATATGAAAAGGGAGTTGATGTCACCATAGTATCCAGAGGAAAAATGTCAACTTTCTCCGGAGACATCAACGCCTCAATACCCTGCATAACGGCGGACAAGAGCGACGAAGCCGCCATGAAAGAAATTTTCAAGACCAAATACACCCATGTCATTGATACAGTGCCATCACTGGCGTCAATAGAAAATGTCATGAAATATGCGGATAATCTCCAGCACTATGTCCACTGCAGTTCCACAGGCGGATATGCCCCCCTTCCATTCGTGCCATGCAATGAAACAGCCCCCTACGGCGGTTTCGGACCCAACAGCGGATGGGCAGCCAAGCGCAAAGTGGACAACAAGGTGCTGGACGCTTTTCTGGACAGGGGATTCCCGGCAACCGTGATACGCCCCTGCTACATCACAGGTCCCGGTATGCTGCCCCTTGACAATTTCGGGGGAAGGCGCGAAGACTTCATAAAAGATATTCTGGATGAAAAGCCCATCGTGCTGCCAAATGACGGTCAGGCACTTCTGCAGCCCATACACATCAGGGATCTGGCATCCTCATTTGTCCTGGCTCTGGACCATCCCAACTGCAAGGGACAGGTCTACAACATCTGCCTGGACCACGCTGTGCCATTCACAAAATATATTGAACTGAATGCGGCCGCCTTCGGCAAAAAGGCCAACATCAGCCTCATGCCCCTTGAAGAAATGGTTGCAAAATACAGCGACATAAACGAGACCTGGCTGCGCTTTGCGGCATGCCACATGTGCTTCTCTATCGACAAGGCACGCAGGGATCTGGGATACAATCCGAAAAACAATCCGGAAGATACTATACAGGAAACAGCCTGGTGGACAGCACGCAAGCAGGGACTTTCATTCTGAACAGCAGGAGAAAAAGCTATGCAGCGGAAAAACCTTACATGGTACTGCGAAAATCCGGATTATTTCATGATAACAGCCCATCGGGGCGCCTCCTACGAGTTTCCTGAAAACACGCTGATGGCAATGGAGAAAGCCATTGAATGCGGGGTGGACATGGTGGAATTCGATGTGACCCATACCAGAGACGGAGTCCCGGTTATTCTGCATGACACCACCATCGACAGGACAAGCAACGGAAAAGGCTCGCCAAAGGACATGGATCTCGCCGAACTGAAAAAACTGAACTTCTCCCTGTGGCTGCAGAAGGAAAAAAGGACTACGCCGGCATATCAGGATGTGACAATCCCCACACTGGAGGAAATTCTTGACGCCTTCGGAAAAACAGCGAACATGAACATACAGCTGCACGATGATGTGGATGACAGTGACGCACTGAAAAAAATATGCGGACTCTTTGCCAAATACGACATGTTCGACCACGCATATCTCACTGTCGGAACAAGGCTGGCTGATTCCGCAAGGGCCATCAATCCGGAGATCGAGCTGTGCGTTACGCCGCCCATGCCTCAAAGGTCACTTCCTGAAAATATAATAATGTGCAGGGAAAAATACGGTTGCCGTTTCATACAGCCAGTAAAGGAATACACCGATGCAGCTGCATTCGCATTGATAAGGCAGACAGGTCTGCGTGGAAATGTTTTTTTCACAGACGATCCACAGGAAATGGAAAAACTCAGAGAAATTGGAGCCACGGGAATAATGACCAACAAGGCGGCACTGATGTGCCTGAACAGAAAATAAATAAAACAAAAAGACACAAGGCAGAAAAAGATGAAAACTCATTCAATGTCAGCCAACAGCGGATACAATGTGACTGTAAGATTTCTTACAGATTCCATTGCAAGAATACAGATATTCCCGGCACATTGGGAATACACGGATTCAGCACTTAACAAATATCATTTCATTACAGAGCCGGACTGCGCCGGGGAAATAACCTGCTCCGAAACAGATACTGCAAAAATCTGGTCAAGCAGCGAACTCTGCATTTCATGCTCCGCGGAAGGGCTTCTGTCATGCAAAGACGCAGGCGGTAAAAACCTGCTGGAAATGACCAATGTACGACTGACCAAAAAAGCTGCATTCGCATCATTCAAGGCAAAGGACGACGAGGACTGGGTCGGTTTCAGCGACCTCACAAGAAAACGGCTCTATCACAGGGGAAACACGGCAATATGCTGGGTTTCCAATGTGGCATCTTACCTGCCGGTGCCGTTCTTCATGTCAACAAACGGATACAGCATACTGGTAAACTCAACCCACAGCGTGATCTTTGACATGTGCAATTCCGAAAAGGATATTTTCACATGGAAGGACGAAAGAGGTGTCGTGGACTTTTATCTAATTAAGAGCGATACATTCAAGGACGGCATACGGGGTTACACAGATCTTACCGGACGCCCCAAGCTGCCGCCGGAATGGGCTTTCGGACTGTGGTACATCTGCCGCACACAGGCAAACGATACCGAAGTCATGAATGACGCCTTCAACTTCAGAAAGGAAAAAATACCTTGCGATCTTATAGGCCTTGAACCGGGATGGATGGATATTGACTACGACAGCACAACTGAAAAATCATGGAATAAAAAACTCTTCCCTCTGCCCGACTGGCAGAAAAAGGGCGAACATACATTCATCAAGGCACTGAAGAGAATGGGATTCCATCTGGAACTCTGGCTCTGCAACGACTATGACCTCTCGTTCGAGGAGGAAAGAAAGATCGCAGGCGATATTGAGCAGGAAGACAGCAACCCCGGGCCCGCATTCGATGAAAATGCTGAACTGGATCTCCATTTCACGCTGCCCCACTACATGGACAAGATAACCAAAAGAGACGAACCCTGGTTCGAGCACCTCAAGCAATTTGTTGACTGGGGTGCGGATTTCTTCAAGCAGGACGGCGCATATCAGGTCTGCACACATCCGGACAGGCTCTACGGAAACGGCATGACAGATGCAGAAATGCACAATCTGTATCCCCTGCTGTACTCCCGCCAGATGTGGGAAGGATTCGCTGAATATACCAAACGCAGGCCTGTTGTCTTTACGCCTTCGGGTTGGGCCGGATTCCAGAGCTGGTGCGGAACATGGACAGGTGACACGGGAGGAAGACTGGAAACCCTGGGAGCAATGTTAAACACGGCAATGCTGGGACACTGCTGGGCTACCAATGACATGGAAGTCATGCAGCCGGAAGGCATACATTTCGGTTATCTGCAGCCCTGGAGCCAAATCAACAGCTGGACCTATTTCCGCATGCCATGGCTGCAGGGAGACAAGCTGTTTGAAATGCACAAGTTCTATGCAAACCTCAGATCAAGGCTTATACCTTACATTTACAGCAGCGCAAGAGAATCAACCATTACATCCGTGCCGCTTATGAGGCCCCTCACGCTGGAATATCAGAATGATGTGAACTGCCGAAGCATCCTGAGCGAATATCTTCTGGGAAGAGATCTGCTGGTGGCGATCTACAAGCATGACATCTATCTCCCGGAAGGACAATGGAAGGACTACTGGACAGGAGAAATATTCCAGGGCGGAAGGCAGATAGACTATAACTGGCCGGAAGACAGAGGCGGAGGTCTGTTCGTAAGGGAAGGTGCCATAGTCACATTCGGTCCGGTCATGCAGTACAGGCATGAAATTCCGCTGGACAGCATCAGCTTGTATCTCTTCCCTGCAAAACAGGAGACAAGTTTCTCGCTCTATGAAGACGATGGTGTCACATTCGACTATCAGGACGGCAAATTCAGCCTTACGGACATCACCATGAAAATGGACAACGGCTCCGTAGACATAACCATCGGAGAAAGCAAAAACTCAGAAGTGAAGAACTGGGATCTGATTATAGCACTGCCTTCCGCTCCAAAGTCAGCAGCTGTAAATGGCACACCCATTGACGGCGTACAATGGGACGAAACACGCAAAGAGGCCTCTTTCACTGCCGTCCCTGGAAATATCACTATACAACTCTAATTCATATTTAGAGCGCAGGCAAAAAACCTGCGCTTTTTATTATTCTGCAGCGCGGGCAAAAAACCCGCGCTTTTTTACATTATAATTGCCATCCACATCGGCACGGTTACAAGACATCCCAGATGAGTCACAAGTATTGCAGTCGAGGCTGTTTCCGTGTCTCCACCAAAGCAGGTGCTGTATGCCACGGAGGCTATTGACGAAGGCATCATTGCCACCAGATAGCATATCAGCCTGCCCTCCTCCGGTATTGGCATGAAACTCAGGGCGAATATGCTTATCGCTGGTATGACTATAAGACGGCAGCACGCCAGAACGATCTGAAACGGCTGAAAAAGCCTGTTCCATTTCAATGTTGCCATATTGCTTCCCGCGATTATCATTGAAATGCCGACGGTTCCCGCGCCAATGCTGCGGCACGCTGTCATAATACCATCGCATATCGTATCACCCATGGAGTTTTCTGCCGGCTTGAGCCACGGCATGAACTCAAGCAGAAGCATAAGCAGCACAGCCAGCATGATTGCAATCATGGGAGTACAGAACGCCTTTTTAAGCTCCTTAAGCGCTACACCGCCTGTTATGGCCACAATGCCGATGGTCCAGACTCCTATTTCACCCCCAACATACCCCAGGGAAAGAATTGCCACGCCGCGTTCACCAAACATGCCCATGACAATTGGCAGGGGCATGAATATGAAGTTCATCAAAGTGCACTGATAATGAAACATGCGCCGTTCAGGTTCACTCCGCTTTCTGAAAAAAAGCAGCACAAGTGCACCTACTAAAAATCCTATGCTGAAAATAAGAAGTTCGCTTACCGGATATACCCAACTGTTAAGAAGTTCCTTGAATGTATAACCGCCAACAAGAGACGCAAAAATTGTCGGGGGATAAATATAGTTCATAAGAAGACCGGACAGAGAACGGGTGCTTTCAGACGTCAGAACACCGCGCCTGCGAGCCATGAAACCGGCAATTATCATCAAAAATATTGCGGCCACGCGAATAAACATCACCAGAAAATTATCCATTCTGCCCTGTCCCTGTACTATTTTATAAACATTTATATCGGCATTCCACCGAAATGCCGCAGAACTGATTACTTTAATATTTTCTTGCTGTTATACAAACGCCAATCAACTAAATAATATCCCGCAATCACAACAAGTTTTTAAAGTCCTCAAGCTACCTAAAGTCCTAAAGTCCCCAAAAGGCCACAAAGACCCCAAAGACCACAAGCTACCCAAAGACCTCAAGCTACCCAAAGACCTCAAGCTACCCAAAGACCACAAGCTACCCAAAGACCACAAAGACCACAAGCTACCCAAAGACCACAAGTTACCCAAAGACCACAAGCTACCCCCCCAAAAAACCACAAGCTACCCAAAGACCTCAAAAGTTCGCGCGCGCGAGGGGTGGGTAGGGCGGTC
>JAZURH010000016.1:0-4761 GCA_045606125.1 Lentisphaeria bacterium
AAGACCGCTTGGCCTCCGACTTAATGGCTTATCTACGAACAGGATTATTCAAAGATGGATCCTTTTGAAAGTGCGGTTATCAGTCTGAATCATCTGCGTAAACTGCTGGGAAGATGAACTGAAGAACATCATGACGGTGACGGCGGCTGCCGTCGCCGTTTTTTTTTGGGGGGGGCTTAAGGCAGTTTTCATGTCTTTTAACTTCTTTTTTGAAAGTTTATGAATCCAATGTGGAAAATATGAATATGGTAAATATCTTATGCGTTTGATGTGCTGTAGTGGAGCAGGCGCCGTCTGCAATAGGGCATTTTGAATGAAAAGGCATCCATGAAATACGATAAAAAGAAAAAAGATAACGATATTGCTGAAAATGTAACTATGGCAATGTCCAGCGAAGAATTGGATGCAATCCACGCCGCAGGAGGCAAGTCAACCGGCAATATTGGGAAAACACCTATTGCCAGACAGACAAAATTATTTTTTAATGCCATAACCGATATTTTTTCCAAGCATACAAGGGGCGTTGCTGATGATGAAATAAACGGGCAGGATGGCATTGATGAACCTGAAAACGACAATAAGGTCAAGACGCTGCTCAGTGATGTGAAAAACTGTTATTTCATCGCCGAAAAGCCTTTTGCCGAAGGAGGGCAGGGCAAGGTTAGTCGTGCTACGGATCTGGGGCTGAGGCGTGAGGTGGCTATGAAGTCTCTGCACCCGCAACTCTGCGAGGACGACCGGGTAAAAAACGCATTTCTCAATGAAGCACAGCTTACCGCCTCTCTCGATCATCCGTCAATAATTCCCATACATGGCATTTATAGTGATGAAGGCAACGGCATGCATCTGGCAATGAAGATGATACGGGGATGCACGCTGGAAAAGTATCTGGAAAGCATAGTGCGTAAATACGAGGAGCATGGCATAGCAAATTATGACGAGCCTAAATCCCTGAGGAACAGGATCGAAATATTCCTCAGAATCTGTGACGCTATGGAGTACGCCCATTCAAAGAACATCATACACAGGGATCTTAAGCCGGACAATATCATGATAGGATACCACAGGGAGACTTATATCACTGACTGGGGGATAGCCGGCAAGGTGGAAGAAGTGAATAAAAGCGGCAAGATCTCCGGCACTCCCGGGTTTATGGCGCCTGAGGTCATCACAGAAAAAAGGGCCGATGCAAGGTCGGATATATATTCCCTGGGAGTTATGCTGTACGAGATCGTCACATTGCAGGCGCCGTTTTCAGGTGGCGATATGAAAGAAACGCTTCTACAGACTGTTTCCCGGGAAGAGGTGAATGTGCAGCACAGGTTCGGATGCCGCGTAGATCTGGATCTGGTGGCCATAGTCCAGAAGGCCATGGAAATTGTTCCGGAGGAACGCTATCAGACCGTGTCTGAACTGGCTGAAGACCTGCGCCGTTATCTGGCTCATGAGGAAGTTATGGCAAATCCTGATAATCTGTGCGCATGCATGGCGCGTTGGGCGTTTCATCACAGGCGCATGGTGCTTTGGTTGACAATGCTTTTCCTGCTGATAGGCATGCTGTGCATCGGGGGCGCTTTAGCAAGGGAGATAATGTCCAGCATTGCAATGCGCTATCGTGAAAACGCGGCTGGAACTGCGCTGCGCAGAGTTTCGACGACAGTGAACGCCATGGAAAAAAGCATTGAAAGCGTGGAATATCAGATAGAGAACATGCGACTTAATTTCCTGCTGGTTGACAAGGAGAAGTTCAGGGAAGACGATGGTGAAAAAATGTTTATTCCCGTCTCCAGATACAAGGTGGACAAGTCCCTTGGCAAATATTCCAGGGCTTATAATATGAACATAGACTTGCAGCATGCCGGAGTCTATAATTATCTTGGCGGGTCGGTGGAAGCACCTTTTCTTGACAAGTACAATGATGTGATCAGGTATATGCGGCGTTTTATGCTTGATACAAGAAACTGGGAAAAGAACCTGAATGCTGTAACGACTGATTTCACCAAGCATGGTATTCCCGTAAGGACGATTTATTTTGCGCTGCCTCCCCCGGCCGGGCTGTTTGTATGCTATCCGGGGGTAGGGGATATTCCCGATGGATATGATCCGACTACGCGTGTCTGGTATTTGAATGCGCTGAAAAGACCGGAAACTGCAGTCTGGAGCGTTCCATATCGTGACATAGGCGAACGTGGCGAACTTGTGGCCACCTGCTCCAGAGTTGTCATGGACCACAATAAAAAAATAACTGCTGTCCTGGCAGTTGACTGTTCTATTACACAGCTTGCAGATACATTGTTGAAATACTATGACGAACAGTCCCAG
Source organism: Lentisphaeria bacterium (assembly GCA_045606125.1). Classification (GTDB taxonomy): domain Bacteria; phylum Verrucomicrobiota; class Lentisphaeria; order Oligosphaerales; family Oligosphaeraceae; genus RGIG3456. Next base: position 2,323 of record JAZURH010000016.1, read on the forward strand.
TTTGTTTTGAACAAGGCAATAGTAAATGCGAAGGGAGAGGTGATTTTCTCCGTTAATGCAAAAAAAGACGGGGCAGAAAACTTTGTCATTCCCAAACATGTGCTTAATCGGATGATGAGAATGAAGTACGGCACGCTTATGGACAGAAGAGGCAGAAAAGAAAGGCTCTGGGCCTTTTCACACTTTGATTCATTTGATGTGATATTTGTGGAATGCCTGGATATGTCCGCACTTATAGAACATAACCAGCTTACAGGGGGAAATCAGGATTAATGTTCTATTGTAATAATACTTAATGTATTTTCTCAATATCCCTGCACGGAGGCGAGTGCAGGTCATAAACGATAATTTTCCGAATATGGGAGTGGCGCGGAGGCGGTGGGGAAAGTGGTTGGGGAAAGCCTTTTGTGTCAATTGAAATAGTAAATGCACATTTTTTTAGACTAAATGCATGTGAAGCAAAACAAGTGCATTTAGTTTTGCAAAACTTCATCATATCTGACAAACCCAGCAGAAACAGGTGCGTTTACTCTTACGAAAGTGCCTAAAAGTGTGCAAGCCATCGTTCCGATATTGCATGTTTTTAAAGATTTGAACAACTGAACCCACTTGGTTTTATAAGAGTAACTGCACATTTTGCAATGCGCTTTTACTTATGTCGCGCTTTCAGTTGTTACTTGGCTAACTGTTCTGGCATAAGGCAGACTTCGTACATGCCGGACCTGAGACATTCATTGATGACATTTCATTTTTTGTTCCTTGGGACATAAGAAGGTTCTTCCAGGCATAGTACATGGCCTGGGCTATGCCGTGGTCATTGCAGAGTTTACCGGAACGCATATCAGCGGTTATGCGTTTTTTAATGTTCCGAGAGGTAAAAAACAATGAATAATGAACAAAACAAAGTGCGTTGTGCCATCTACACCCGAAAAAGCACCGATGAGGGGTTGGATATGGATTTCAACAGCCTTGATGCACAGCGTGAAGCCTGCGAAAATTACATCCGCAGTCAGGTGGCAAAAGGCTGGCAGATCCTGCCCGAGCGTTACGATGATGGCGGTTTTTCCGGAGGCAACACCAACCGTCCCGGCTTGCAGAAACTTCTGGAAGATTGCAAACAGGGCAAGGTGGACATCATCGTTATTTATAAAATCGACCGGCTTTCCAGATCATTGTGTGACTTTGCGGAGTTGAGCAAGCTCTTTGATGAGTATATAGTAGACTTATGTTCTGTAACGCAGGAAATCAACACCAGCACTTCTGCCGGGCGGATGATGTTGAATATTCTGATGACTTTCGCCGAATTTGAGCGTTCCATTGTGACCGAGCGCATCCGCGATAAAATGGCGGCAACCCGGCGTAAGGGCGAATGGGTTGGCGGTACAGTTCCTTGCGGCTACAAGGTGGAAAATAAAAAGCTTGTTGTTGTACCAGAGCGGGCGGATTTAGTCAAAAGAGTGTTCAAACGCTTTGTGGAGATCCAATCGCCCAAGCAGATTGCTTACGAACTCAACCAGGAGGGCATTTTGATTAATCAAGGCAAGGAGTGGTCAGTGCATCACATTTATCGAATACTCAATAATTACACCTATATCGGCAAAATTTTGTACAAAGGGGAAGTTTTTGACGGCAAGCAGGAACGGAGCATTTCCGATAAACTCTGGGAACGGACACAGGAAATACTGCAATCAGACGCCCCGGTAAAAGATTTCAAAGGCAAAATGGACACGCTTATGCCGCTGAAAGGGTTGCTTTACTGCGGACATTGCGGTTGCCGCATGGGACCGACGTATGCAAAAAAAGGCGATATGATGTATTCCTATTACCTTTGGACCAAGGACAGTAAGGGGGCAGAATCCCTTTGCCCGGTGAGCCGGGTTTCAGGTGGTGAAATCGAATCAGCGGTACTGCTTCATATCAAAAAAATGCTTTGCCCGCCGACAATTGTCAATCAGCTTGCCCGGAATTTGAATACACCCGGCAAAGATGTTGCAGAAGTGCTGAATAAACTTACTCCCTTGTGGGATGAAATGTTTCCGGCAGAACGCAACCGCCTGATGCACTTGCTGCTGAAAAAGGTAACGCTTTACGAAGATCACCTTGACCTTGACATCCGCACAGCCGGAGTTGAACAGATATTGGAGGAACTTGATTATGAAGACCACGATTGAACCCTTGGAAGACGCCAACACCCGCATCCGGATACCCATTGAGTTCCGTTATGACAACGGACGCAAGCGGATATTCTTTCCGGAAATGCCAGATGAACACTTGAAAATCAATGAGCCGCTTGCAACCGGCATCGCCAGAGCCTACCGCTGGCAGGAGTTGCTGGACAAAGGCGAATACGATTCCCCGGAATCCTTGGCTGAAGCTCTGGGCGTTCACACCTCATACGTCAGGCGTTTTCTGCGCCTTGCCCTGCTCGCTCCGCCAATC
>JAZURH010000017.1:0-1674 GCA_045606125.1 Lentisphaeria bacterium
GGCTAGATCCGACTTTTCACGCCATAAACAGGGGCTTCACATCATACACATCCAATCTCGGTGACCTGAAACTCAGAAAAGCCGTATCCGAGCATGTAGATGAGACATTCCAGGCCGTATACGATCCGGAAACGGAAATTATAATAACCGTGGGAGTCAGCGAAGCTCTGGATATATTGCTCAGAGCCGTCCTCAATCCCGGAGACGAAGTCATATACCATGAACCATGCTATGTATCATACGCTCCTACCGTGCGCATGGCACATGCTGTTCCGGTTCCGGTAATGACTTACGAAAAAAACGATTTTGTAGTGGATGTGGAAGATTTGGAAAAGGCTGTAACACCTAAGACCAAGGCTCTTCTTCTGAACTATCCCAACAATCCCACTGGAGCTGGATTGACCTGGGAAGACAAAAAAAAGCTGGCCGAGTTTGCCATCAGGCATGATCTTCTGGTAATAAGCGATGAAATATACGAGGAACTGAACTATATTCAGCGTTCTCCCACAATTGCATCACTGCCCGGAATGCACGGGCGCACCGTAATTCTGAACGGTGTCAGCAAGGCATACGCCATGACAGGATTCCGCATAGGATATGCCTGCGGCCCCCATGAGATCATTGACGCAATGATGAAAATACACCAGTATTCAATGCTGTGTGCGTCCAGCATTTCACAGGCAGCCTCAATAGAAGCCCTGAAAAACTGCCACATGGAAAAAGAGGAAATGCGCAGAGAATACGAGCAGCGCAGGAATGTGATAGTCCGTCGCCTTAACGACATGGGTCTGCACTGCTTCATGCCGCGGGGAGCATTCTATGTATTTCCCTGCATAAGAAGCACTGGACTTGATTCAATGACATTTGCAACAAGACTCCTAAAGGAAAAAAATGTTGCGGTCGTACCGGGAACCGCTTTCGGAAAATGCGGTGAAGGTTTTGTAAGATGCTCATACGCCACGGCAATGGATGAAATCCAGGAAGCCATGAAGCGCATGGCAGATTTCCTGCAGGAAATAAAAAGCAGCAGCTCCCAGGAATAATGCCGGAAATATCATGGGAACGGCGCAACTGCCGTTCCCGGGAATACAGCATGATATCATGATCGAATCTCTCATAAACGAATACAAGCAGATAGAACTGCCCGATGACGAACGATTCATTGAACTTGACATGGGATGCGGCAAGGGAAAGTTCACGCTGGAACTTGCAGCAAAATATCCTGACCGCCTGATACTGTCCAGCGATGTCATGTCAGGTCGCCTCCGCAAAATCGAAAACAAAGTAAAGCGGGACGGAATTGGCAACATCAGAATATTGCGGGGTGAAAGCGGTGCCATGGCGCGTTTCCAACTGCCGACAAACAGCATAGACAGAATACACATACTGTTTCCGGACCCCTGGCCAAAGGACAAAGGGAAGGCACGAAGGCTTGTCTGCACTTCATTCCTCTGCTCACTTTTCAGAGTGCTTAAACCAGGAGGAATACTGCATCTGGCAACAGACTACCAGCCCTACTTCAATGATTGGAAGCGAATACTGGAAAATCTGCCCTTCTATGAAAACAGTCCCAATGCTTCCGACGATCTGAGGGACATCAAGACCGACTTTGAACTTCAGTGGGAGGCGGACGGAATTCCAGCCAGGCACTTGAATGTCATCGCAGTAAAATAA
>JAZURH010000018.1:0-6130 GCA_045606125.1 Lentisphaeria bacterium
CGGCAAGCGCGGGATGCGCAGCGCAGCGAAGCGAAGCAGCAATTTGTAGAAGTGAGTGGTAAAACTGTGGTATTGCATTAAATTGTGCCTTATGAAAAATATATATTTAATAACAGGAAATGATTTATCCCGGATGCGCAAAGAGGCCGGGCGTCTTTTTACTAATTTTGCTGGTGAGGAGCCGGATCCTTTCGGCAGTGATATACTGACTGAAGGGGAGGGCGGAGCTACCAGTGAACTTATTTGCGATTTGATCCAGTCGCTTCAGCAGCCTTCAATGCTTGGCGGGCGCAAAGTTGTATGGTTGAAGCATTTCAGCGCCTTTGATTCTGAAGGTGAAAAATCAAAAGGCGGAATTGGTTCTGTGCTCCGTGAACTTGCTGATTTTCTCAAGTCCGGTCTGCCTGAAGACATGCTGCTGATAATGGATGGACCAGGTATTGACAAACGCCGGGCTCTGTTCAAGAATTGCAGTGCAAAAGGTGAAGTCATGTTTTTTGACAAGCCTGATATGAGCAAGGCCGGATGGCAGCAGCAGATGCAGTCCTGTCTTGCTGCGGCAATACAGGAAAAAGGCATCGCAATGCAGATGCCGGCTCAGCAATATCTGTTGGATGCGCTTGGTGCCGATACAGGCAGAATAGATGCGGAGCTCGAGAAGATAATATGTTATCGCGGTACTTTGGATGGGGAGATTACCATTGAGGAGGTCCGGCAGGTATGTGTAGGCAAGGGGGAGGAAATGGCATGGGCGCTTGCCGATATGCTCGGGCGCAGAAATGTAAGGGATGCCATGCGGGTAATCGACACTCTTGTTACACAGAACAGGGAGGATGACAACTGCGCCAGAGGCATGATTTTGAATTGTGCAGGATTTTTCCGCCAGGGCATACGTATAAAAGTCTTCATGGGTGAGAGAAAATTGCGCACGCCTGCAGCTTTGAAGCAGTATGTCACTGCAATGTCCCCAGATGACAGGGACAGGGCTTTGGCGGAGGGTTTTGACTTTGTTGCATCCCATCCCTTCAGGGTAATGAAGTTGGCAGAAAGCGCAGAACGCTACAGACCTGATGAGATGATAGAAGCTATAAGGATCTTCCGTGATGCTATGCGGCAGATAACCTCAAGTTCTACCAATCCCCGAATTGCTTTGGAATCTGCACTTTTCAATGTGATGGGCGTATGAAGTATCGGCTTAATACATCGGCAAGAGATATCTGGGTCGTGGCAGATACCCATGTTAATGAAGGTGATGACTCGGAAAAAAGATTCCTGGAGCTTCTGGAAAGTATATCTGACAGCTCTGATGATGTTGTATTTCTGGGAGATATAATGGATCTGTGGATCGGCATTTCCCGCTATGAAACAAAAGTCCAAACATCTTTTATTGACTGGTGCTTACGGGAAAAGGAACGGAGACGGGTTTATTTTCTTGAGGGCAATCACGAATATTATGTGGTCCGCAATCACAGAAATATTTTTTTTGAGGCATCTGAAGACTATCTTGTGATAGATGGTGTATATTTTGCCCATGGTCATACTATCCAGGGGAAATGGTACAGCTTCAACAGAATGTTTTGTTCATTTGCCAAATCCTTGCTGGCCCGGTGCATAATGGCTTTCCTTCCTTTCGGAGGCAGGTTTGCCGCATGGCTTAAGAGAAAACTCAGCGGACGCGGTAAGGGGGTCTATGTGCCGAAAAATGAAATAGTGAAATGGCTTGCAGAACATAAGTTTTCCGAAATTGTGCTGGGGCATTTTCATAAGTCTGAGGAAATAATTTCAGGAGATAAAAAGGCTACTGTAATACAAAAGACATTTTAGCGGCGCTGCGGCCGGAAAGAAAGCGTTAAAGCGGTTGCGGACATTATCTGCGCGGCAGATGCTTGTTACAGTAGAGTATTGATTTTATGCAGAAGAGAAGTTCTATGTCAAACAATTCAAATGAAGCAGATAGAAAACTGCCTGTTCCCGTAAAACGCGGGGCGATAAAAATGACAATCCCGATAATAACCGGTCTTGGCGTGCCTGTCATGCCGGAAACCATGCTTGGGATAAAAGTGTCTCAGAAGGACAGGAAGACAGTGCGTACTGCCCTTAAGAGATTTGATGGTATGATAGGTTTCCTGATGGCGCGCAAGGATGTGCCTCAGGATCCTGCACATCCCAGGCGTACAGCGTACTATCGCATCGGTACCTTTGCAAGGATCATGCATACAGAAATGACCCAGGGCAATGAACTGCACGCGATGTGCCAGGCAGAACGCAGGATTTTTGTTGATAATCTCCGCAATGACAAGGGCATACTCCTGGCTGATGTTATGTTCCCGGAGCCTGTCATGCCCAAGTCGCCTATGGAGTTCAGGGAAGTCACCATGCTTATGTTCGAAGTGGTCAATGCGGTTCATAAGCTTTCTGAAGTACGGCCCATGCCGGATGAGCTTCGCAAAATGCTTGCCAATCCGGGAACCGGTGCCGATCCTGGACATCTGGCTGAAATCGCAGCGACTATGGCCATTGCAAGCCCTGATGAATACCAGGCCATTCTTGAAACTCTGAATGTGCGTGAGCGTCTTGAAAAAACTCTTTATCTTTTGGAGAAGGATCTGGAGGATCTGACTTTAAAGGACAGTATTCTGCGTCGTGTAAAAGAGAGGCTGGACAAAGATCACAGAAACTATGTTCTCAGGGAGCAGATACATGAAATAAAGAAGGAACTGGGTGAGGATTACGGCGGCCGCGAAGAGGATATGGAGAAACTCCAGGCACGCTACGATGAAATACGGATGTTCCTTCCAGAAGAAGCCGATAATCGCATACGTGAGGAAATGGCTAAGCTGAGCGCCATGCAGCCTCAGTCTGCCGAGTATACGATATCAAAGAACTATCTGGACTGGCTGACCGGAGTCCCCTGGGGAAAGCGTACAGAGGATAATTTCAATATTGCCGAGGCCAGGCGAGTGCTTGAGCGTGACCACTACGGACTTGAGGATGTGAAGAAGCGCATTCTTGAGTTTATTGCCGTTGCCAAGTTGAGAAACAGCATAGGCGGTTCAATAGTGTGTCTTATAGGTCCTCCGGGTGTTGGAAAGACATCTCTCGGGCATTCCATAGCAGAGGCTCTTGGCAGAAAGTTTTTCCGTTTTTCCCTTGGAGGAATGCGGGATGAGGCTGAAATCAAGGGACACAGGCGTACATATATAGGGGCTCAACCCGGAAAAATGATATCTGCCATGAAGACCTGCGGCGTAAAAAATCCAGTCATCATGCTGGATGAGATCGATAAATTGGGAAATTCCTATCATGGTGACCCTGCATCTGCTCTTCTGGAAGTGCTTGACCCGGAGCAGAATGCGACTTTCAGGGATCATTTCATGGATATTCCATTTGATCTTTCGGAGGTATTGTTTATTGCGACTGCCAATGTACGGGACACAATTCCGGCTCCGCTTCAGGATAGAATGGAAATAATAAATCTTTCAGGCTATATAATGGGGGAAAAACTCAATATAGCCAAAAAGTACCTGATTCCCAAACAGCTTCCCAGACATGGATTGACCAAGAGCAACATATCCATACCTGACAGAACTATAAGGGAAATGATACTGAATTATGCCAGGGAATCAGGAGTGCGGCAACTGGAGAAATGTATAGGCACCTGCATGCGCAAGGCGGCTATGAATATTGCCGAAGGTAAGGTGGCGGAAGATAAGAAGATAAACGTCAAAGTTCAGGATCTTGTGGAATATCTTGGAAAACCTGTTTATTTTGACGATCCCCTTGTGAAGGAGCCCAGGCCCGGCGTGGCCATGGGACTTGCCTGGACATCGGTTGGCGGGGCAACGCTCTACATAGAGGTGCTTCCAATGGCCGGGGATGGTGCTGTCAAGATAACCGGGCAGCTTGGTGATGTCATGAAGGAATCTGTGCAGATTGCATGTTCAATGGTGGAAGCCGGTGCAAAGGATTTCGGTATTGAACCGGATTTTTTCTCCAATCACAAACTTCATGTTCATGTTCCTGCCGGTGCCACTCCCAAGGACGGGCCTTCTGCCGGCATAACCATGGCCAGCGCGATTATATCCGCTGCCACGGGACGTGCACTTCCTTCAAGATGGGCCATGACAGGTGAACTTACGCTTACATCCCGTGTGCTTCCTGTGGGCGGAATCAAGGAAAAAGTCATAGCCGCCCAGCGTGCTGGAGTTCATTCTGTAATTCTTCCTGCTCTGAACGAGAAGGATTTCAATGAGATTCAACCGGCAGCAAGGGAAGGAATAACAGCTCATTTTGTAAACAGCTACAGTGAAGTTTACGCTTTGCTGTTCAAAAAATGATGTGATTGTGCGGGAAAGTACGGGGAGTGCGCATGGAGTAAACAATGAAGCAATCCATGAATGATATATGTACACCTGAAAAAACAGCAAGCAGTTTTCTTTATCAACTGGCGGGTTGTATTTATATATTGCTTATGATGTGCGGTTTCTCTTTCCCACATCGTTTGTTATTGTGTGATATTGTATTCCCTGTATTTTTTTGTATAGTTGCAAAGGATATTTTTTTTAATATCCGGTCTGATTTCCGCAAACATTTGTTCTTGTATGTTTTTCTTGGATTGTCTCTGCTGTCAGTTTTGATTCATTCAGCTGCCGGCGGAGCCTTTCTTCCGAATATTTTCGAGTGGAGTGTTTATTTCTATGGGGCTGTGATATTTTTTTATTTCAGCAGGTATTCTTTACCAGACAGAACTTGTCTTTGGCTTGGAAGCACCATTCTTTCAGCCAATGTCCTGGCCTGGATTACAGGCATTGTTGTTTATCTTTTTGACGATGGTGCGGCTCCTGTATTCTGGGAAGTCTATGGCAAGCTGGCGGACAGTGATTTGCCTTTTCTTGCCAGGCGCTTTTCATTTACTTTCGATAATCCCAACCTTGCAGCTCCCTTTTGTTCCTTAGCTGCTTTGATGACAGCAGTCGGGCTTAAGTCAACTGAAAAAAAATGGCCTTATATTTTTCTGTTGTGCGCCGGTTTTGCTGTAGTAGCAACTACCTTGAGCAAGCATGGAATACTTTATCTTGCTGTTCTTATGTTTTTATGTGGGGATTATGCCCGGAATGTAATGAAAATCCGTTGGGCCCGCGGGATTATGCTTTCCGGGCTGGCAGCTGTGATTCTGGCGTTTGAGCTTACAGTGCTTTTCGTGGTGTTTCCATTGAAGTCTACTGCTCCATTTATAAATACTGTTCCAGGAATGTATAATATTCATCACCGGGCCTATGCGAAAATGATTACGGAGGCAGCTCCTTTCGGGATGAGTGTAGAGAACCTGAGAAAGACATATCCGGAAAAAGTAGATGTGGAAAGCGCCGTTGAAACATTGAAATACTATAACAGTGAAGATATAGCGGACACTTTCTGCACCTATATGGATCCTCATTGTGAATGGCTTAATCTTCCTGTGCTTTTTGGTTTGCCGGCGTTGTTGTTCATGCTTGCTTTTTTAGTTCAGCGTGCAGGTGCCGGACCATTGGCTTTGTTCTGGTGCGCAGCTGTACTGGGAACAATGTTCTGGGACGATGTTTTAAGCAAACGGTGGATATGGTTGGGCCTTGCAATATCAGGCAATGTATGCGGGGTAATTTTTAAAAATGGGAAGTCAAAAAATGAAGTTGTACAGCAAGGAACATCAGTGGATTGAAATTGAGGACGGAATAGCCACAATCGGCATATCAAAGTATGCGGTTGATGAGCTTGGTGAAATAAATTTTGTGGAACTTCCTGAGGTCGGTACTTCTGTTGAAGCGGATGGAGTTCTTTGTGTAGTTGAATCTTTGAAAGCCGCCGCCGATATTATTTCTCCGGCCGGTGGGACTGTGGTAGCTTCCAATGCGGCCCTGGCTGAAACACCGGCTCTGCTGAATGAAAAGCCGGAGAATGAAGGCTGGATCTGCCGTATAAAGGATGCAGTTGCAGTTGACGGTCTTATGACCTGTGATGAATATAAATCCTTTTTGAATGGCTGAAAAATCGGATATACTTCTTGATGCAACAGTAGTGCGCCGGCCCGAATCCGGTGTGCATGTTGCAGTACGCCGTGAAGCAGAGGAATTGATGAATATCATGCCCGGCG
>JAZURH010000019.1:0-6545 GCA_045606125.1 Lentisphaeria bacterium
TCCATTGAGGCAAAGGTAGTTGAAATCGAGCAGACTAATATGGAGACTTTGGGATTTGAGTGGAGCATAGAGGCTGGCACAAAGACCCTTGGCGTGAACAACAAGAACAAGCCTGCACTGTTTGACAATTACGAAACCGGAAGCGGAAGTACCTCCAAGTTCCAGATGGGACTCGGCAAGGAGTTCACAACGATAACCAGCGGACTCCGCTTTGCTGCTGAATATTTCGGTGATGCAACTGCCGATTCTCTCTTCAGTGTGTATACCGTTCTTGGTAACTATGCGTTTAATACGGTTTTGCACGCCATTGAGCAGGAAGGCATTAACAATGTTTTGTCGGCACCTAAGGTGACGACCATAAGTGGAAAGACGGCTACCATCAAAGTCGTGACGATGCGCAAGTTCCCCAGTGAGTGGGATGAGCCGGAATTTGAACAGGCCAGTGACGGCGGTGCTTTGAGCTATAAGCCGGCTACACCACAGTTTGATGAAGAAGAGGAAATCGGTGTCATGCTGTTTGTAACACCTGTGGTTGCTCCTGATATGTATTCCATCTATCTTGATCTTGAACCTCAGGTTACGGAATTCCTGGGATATGATACATCATTCAATACAGTCCAGATTGTTGACGGACAGGAACTTGAGATGAAGAACGGTATGACTGCCATTCTTACCAAGCGTGAAGTCGAGACCAAGGTTGTTGTCTGGGATGGTGAAACCATTGTTCTGGGCGGTATGATTAAGGAAGAACATCTGAAGTTTGAGGATAAGGTTCCTCTGCTCGGCAGGCTTCCCGTTATTGGACGCCTGTTCTCCAGCACCGGTGAAAAGTCCGTTAAGACAAACATGCTTATTTTCGTAAGTGCGCGTCTGGTCAATCCGGCTGGTATACCTATCCGTCCCAACGATATGAGAGGTCTGCCTGATTTCAGGCACTGATAAATGTTTTAGTTAGGCCTGAGGCTGCAAAAGCGGCTTTAGGCCTTTTTATTATGGAGTTATTCCATTGTTTAAGGAGGCTGTTCGTCATTTATGGCGGGGCAGGCCAATTGAAGAAAGCATTTTAAGGAGATTACACATGGAAAAAATCAAAGTAGGTGTTCTTGGACTGGGGCGCGCCGGTTATCGTATGCATTTTCCGGAACTTGAGGGTTTTCCTGAACTTTTTGAAATCGTTGCCGGTTGTGACAATGATCCGGAACGCAGGGCCAATGTGGCTGAATCCCATCCCAATGTGAAACTTTACGCGGATGCCGCCGAATTTGTAAAGGATCCGGATATTGAACTGGTCACAGTTGCTACACGTACTCCTCTTCATGTCGAGCATTCTGTCATGGCATTGGATGCGGGCAAGTATGTGTTCAACGAGAAGCCAATTGCAGTTGACTACGAGAGTGCACTCAGGCTCCGTGATGCTGACAAGCGTAATCCCGGCAAGCTGTTCATTCGTCACAATCGTCGCTTTGAGCCTGCATTTGAGCATATCATGGACATTATTCACAGTGGAAAGTTGGGTTTTGTCTATGAGATCAAGCTGCGCCGCAATAATTTTGACTGGCGTGCCGACTGGCAGACTATAACCGAATGCGGTGGCGGTCAGCTTCTCAACTGGGGTCCCCACATTGTAGACCATGCAATGCGCTTCCTGGAATGCCCGGTCAAGGACGCATGGAGCGATCTGAAGCTGGTTGCTGCACGCGGTGATGCCGAGGACCATGTCCGCATTATTCTTCGTGGTGAGAACGACAGGGTTGTTGATCTGGAGATATCCGGAGGCTGCTCACTTCCTGAACCGGTCTATGTGGTCAACGGTACCCGTGGTACTCTTATCAGCAATGATGAGCTTCGTCTGCACCTTAAATATCTCAATCCTGCAGAACCTGCTCCGACTTTCAGCGCAACAAGCGCCAATCCCCCGATCCGCGGCGGATTTGGTGGCGGCGGAAACGCAAAGCCCCAGTGGGTCGAGGATGACATCCAGACTGCACCCGCAACAGGCGATGATACCTGGAAGTGCTGGAAGTATCTTTATGAATCAATTCGCAACGGCGCCAAGTTCCCTGTTACGCTTGATGAAGCACTTGAGAATATGCGCGTGATCGATATGGTCAAGAAGGGTACTCCTGTTGTGAATGTTCGTGATCGCTGATTAGTTTCGGCCCCGGTGGTTTCAGAGCTTCCGGGGCTGTTTTTTGCAGCAATTTTTCTTATTCCTGTTGTGTTCAAAGAGAGAAAATCGGATGCAAAAAAAGATTTGCATTTTCATATATCGTGCTATCTTATAAACGGTATTTGGTTTTTGAGTATCACAGAGTCAGTAGTTTTTTTAAAAATTAAAAAAGGAAGGTTTAAAAATGACAACTAACATCATTTTTTATGCAATTCTTCTTGTTGCAGCAATCGGTGCAATTGTGGGGTGGTCAAACTCAAAGAAAGGCGCTGCCTGGGGACAGCCCATGACAATTGTATGTGCTATAGTCGCTATCTGCATGGGTTTGTATCTCGCTTATCGCAACTCTTCAGGTTCTGCGGCTAATGCAGCAGCAATGCAGCGTGAGAACGCATATCGCACTGCCAAAGTGACTATACTTGGTGAAAAAGTCAAGGAGATTTGTGCGGGCAAGAAGCCTGTTGTTATTATTGATCCCAATGTGGATGTAGCGACTGATGTGGAAATCCAGTTATGGAAGGAGCTTTTCGGTCTTTCAGATGCAGATTTCCTTGCTCCTGAACCGCCCCAGCCTCCCGCAGGCACACCTCCTGAAATGGTTATGATGGAGCCCATGGATCAGTGGTTTACTGTGAAGATGCTTGAGAAGATGCTTGGCAGCACAAAGCCTGAACTCGTTATCTTCACCACATCTATGCCCAGAGGACTGAAGCATAACAAGGGCAAGATCACCAATCCTTGCCTCAAGGACGCAAAGATCGTTCTTGCAAGCGGAAATCTTTATGGCGTCGCTGGTTTCCTCAATGCCGGTACAGTTGTTGCAGCAGTTACTTCATCTCCTAAGGCTGTGTATGATGACAAGCCAGCACCCAAGGATATCAAGAAGGCTTTTGACAAGCGCTATGTCCTGATTACCGAAGATAATTTCCAGGATTTCTACAAGCAGAATAAGGAGATGTTCGGTCTCTGAGGTGCATAAAGGCACTTTCTGTTGACTTATGCCGCCGGAATTCTTTCCGGCGGTTTTATTGGACGGGTGACGGGACTGCCGTTGTCCGTCTTTTTTGTCTGGAATCGTAAAAGTCCCGGCGTTGCTCCGGGATGCGGGAATATGTAAAATGCAGGAAGAAGGATTGAAGTTTCCACTGGTATGGAACGGGCGTGTTCTGGCCTATTCGTCTGCCGGTGATTTGGCAGAGCTTATTACAGATGTACTTGAACGGGCTGATTTGCCCCAGTACTCATGTATTCCCGGCAATGTGTCTTCGTCAGGAACATACAGAACATGGATCATCAAGGCGCTTGTACCTGATCATGATACACTTCGCATTCTTTTTGCAAACCTTGAGCATCTTCCTGGAGTCAAGATGCTTATCTGATAATTCCTGCATTATTCATTACAATGAAAGTCGGCATAGGCATATCCGGAGGAATTGACAGTACGGCTGCTGCGCTTCTGCTTCAGAAAGCGGGATATCAGCTTGCTGCATATACCATGCGCAATACTGAGGCATCTGTATCTCGCGCTGAGCAGGTGGCGGCCAGACTGAATATACCATTGACTGTTCTGGATTTACGCAGTGAGTTCCATGAACTCATAGTTAAATATTTCGGGGATGAGTATGCTGCAGGCAGGACCCCCTCTCCTTGCGTGCTTTGTAACAGACTGATCAAATTCGGACTGCTTAAGCGCATGGCAATGGAAGACGGGTGCGACAGATTTGCCACAGGGCATTATGCGCTCCTGGAGAACGGCAGTTTGTTCAGGGGAAAGGATGCATCAAAGGATCAGAGTTATTTTCTTGCTCAGGTTCCTGCGGAAGAGTTCAGGAATGTCATGTTTCCTTTGGGTGAAATGTTGAAAACTTCTGTCAGAGAGCTGGTGTGCAGCAGGGGACTGCTGCCGCCTGATTGCGGGGAAAGCCAGGATTTGTGTTTTGTGGACACCGGGGATTTTACTCCTATTGTGCTTGATATGCATCCCGAGCTTGATGTTCCCGGAGAGATAGTGACTGGAGATGGCAGGGTACTTGGGCATCATAAGGGGGCTTTTTCCCATACAGTGGGACAGCGCAGAGGGCTTGGCCTGGGCGGAGGCCCCTGGTTTGTTCTTGGAGTTGATATTCCGGAAAGGCGGGTAAAAGTTGGTCGGCAAGAGGATATGTTCTGTCGGGAGGTTGAACTGTCAGGAGTTAATTGGATGGAAGAAAAGACCTCATCAGGAATTCGTGTTCAGGTGCAGCTGCGTTATCTTATGCGTCCCCGGGATGCGGAACTTGTTCCCTGTGAAGATGGCAGGGCACGAATCGTTTTTGATGAAAAAGCGCCACTGGCCCCGTCCGGGCAGCAGGCTGTTGCATACTGTGGAGACAAGGTGGTGGCTGGAGGCTGGATAGAGAACTGCATTTGATTTTTTGTTACGGGAGAGTGACATGCAGAAGTCAGTTATACATGAATGTGGACGCGATTTGCGTATATGCGGTGATTTTGACGTAGTGGTTGTAGGTGCCGGTATAGCCGGATGCGCAGCGGCTCTTGCTGCAGCACGGGTAAAAGGTACCAGGGTTTGCCTGGTGGAAAACTTCTGTTTGCCTGGTGGACTGGCCACCATCGGTAATGTTATAGTCTATCTGCCACTTTGCGATGGCATGGGGCATCAGGTCTGCGGTGGTCTTTCTGAAAAGTTTCTCCGTCTTTCCGTGGAGAAGGAGACTTATGATTGTTGGGACAAGGGCATAGTTCGTGTCCCGGAATGCTGGAACAAAGGCGGAAACGAGGAGGAACGCAAGGAAAAGCGTTACCGTGCCGAGTTCAATCCAATGTATCTTGCTCTTGCGCTTGAGTCGCAGCTTCGGGCCAAGCGTGTCAAGCTGCTTTATGCAGCCCGTTTTGCTGATGTTATCAAGGAAGGGCGCAATATAAAGGCAGTGGTCCTTGAAACCAAGGATGGCAGAATTGCGCTTACATGCCGTGCCGTTGTTGATGCGTCCGGTGACGCTGATGTCTGCATTGCTGCCGGCGAGCAGACAGTCAAATATCCGAGAAATGTACGCTGCAGCTGGTTTTATGTTCAAGAAAAGGGTGATATGCGTCTTTACAGGGAAACGGACGCAGGATATTTGAGGGATCCTGAGCATAAGTTCAAAAGAATATACCAGTTTGATGCGATGAACGGCATACCGAATCAGATAATAGCCTCCCACGACAAGGTGCGTGAGCGTCTTGCTGCAATAGAGGCCGCTGATGGCACTGCGCCCTTTATCGCAAATATTCCGACTTTTCCGACTTTCCGCATGACAAGAAGACTGGTGGGAAAGGTTACCATGAGGGCAGGTGATGACCATAGATGGTTCAATGACACTGTCGGCATGACCGGAGACTGGCGCAAGCGCGGACCTATCTTCTGCGTGCCGTTACGTGCACAGACAGCCGTTGAGACCGATAATCTTATCGCAGCGGGGCGCTGTATTTCCTCGGCCGGGGATAATTGGGATGTAACCCGCGTAATACCGACTTGCGCTGTGACTGGCGAATCGGCCGGTGCCGCAGCTGCCATGCTTGCCGCTGACGGTACTATTTCTTCCTTTGAAGAACTGCCGGTAACTGCTCTTCAGAAGCATCTTAAGGACAACAAAGTCATCATTGACCGTACTATACTGGATAAGTAACAATGGGAAAAAAAAGACAGAACGGAGCCAATCAGGCCGCAGTTGAACCTTTTTCCGGGAATCTCGGCAGTCCTTTTGCGGATTTGAAGGTGGATGTTCCGCCTCCTCCTGAAGAACTGCCTCCGCCCCCGCCTCCTCCGCCATCCAGGGAGGAGGTAATGGAGTCAAAACTCAGTCAGGCCGACAAGAGGATGCTTGAGGAGTTCAGGCGCTCCGGGCTGGTCCCGGAACCAATAACCAGGGAACCTGGTAAGACATCCCGTATCAGACTCAATGTTTCAATACAGAAGAAGGGACACAAGGGGCGGGTTGTAACTAACATAAAGGGATTGGAGAATCTTTCGTTTGAGGAGCGTATGGATATATGCTCTGAATTGAAAAACGCTCTTGGATGCGGGGCCCGTTTTGTCGACACGATCCTGGAGGTCCAGGGCGACCAGAGGGAGCGTCTGGTAAAAATACTTGGTGACAGGAACTTTGTGTTCAATATATGAGCGGGCAATTCCATTTCAGCGAATATGATCTGTGCAGGCTGTGTCCCCGGGAGTGTGGCGTAAACCGTTCCGCCGGGGAAACAGGATACTGCGGGATGACATCAGAACTGCGCATAGCCGCAATGCTTCCCCATTTCGGCGAGGAACCCTGCCTCAGCGGCACCAGGGGATCGGGAACTGTGTTTTTTTCCGGCTGTTCCTGCGGATGTTTTT
>JAZURH010000020.1:0-3881 GCA_045606125.1 Lentisphaeria bacterium
TAAGACCGCTTGGCCCCCGACTTTATAGTTCTTAACAGGCGCAGAATATACGGGAGAAAAATAAAATGACCGTTTCAGATGCAGAGAAAAACAATTCAACCCTTATGAATCAGGATCCTGCCGATTCCGCGACAATACACAACAATGGTGTAAGAGTGGTTTTCATCGGCAATTCAATAACACTTCACAGGCCATTGGCGGAAATAGGATGGTCGGGAAACCATGGCATGGCGGCAAGTTCACCCGAAAATGACTATGTCCACATAGTGACAAGAGGAATTGAAAAAATGACCGGCCGCAAGGCTGATGTCCGCGTAAAAAATCTGGCCGCCTTTGAAAGAAATTATAAAAACTATGATTTTTCAAAGGAGCAGGATTTGGTGGACTTCCGACCGGAATACCTGATCGTGGCTCTGGGGGAAAATGTGCCTGAATTGGAAAATGAAGAAGACAGGCTGGAATACAGGGATGCCTTTAAAAAACTGCTTGAGTGTTTCATGTACGGGCGTGCAAAACCGGCAACAGTTGTTCGCGGCGTATTCTGGGAAAATTCATGGAAGGACAAAATGATGGCACATGCCGCAAGCGACCTGGCACTTGTCTTTGTGGAAGCAGCCCTTGCCGGAGACAATTCCATGAAAGCCATTGGACTTTTTGAACATGAAGGCGTGCAGAAGCATCCCGGAGACAAAGGCATGGCAGAAATCGCTGCACGCATTCTGGAAGGATTGTTTCCACAGAACTCCGGATACAGTGTGCAGGCAGATGGGAATAATATACCAGTGCAGCCGATACGCATTTCAGCAATGCCCTTCAATCAATGGGCACCAGGCTACCAGCGCCCCGTCGAACAAACGGAAATCGCAGGAATGGCAAGACTTGAAATAGACAGTGAATGCAGTTTTATCGTTAAAACAGACCGTAGGTTCACAACGGCAAAGGTGCGTCCGCTGCGCTTCGGAATAAAGCCGGAAATAAAGGGAAATGAAATACATTTCTCCATTCCAGGACCGGGATACTATGTACTTGAACTTGACGGATATCACAGGCCTCTTGAGATATTTGCCGATCCTAAAAGAGATTTCAGCAGAGAAAGGGCCGAGGCAAATATTGTGTTCGGTCCCGGAATACATGCCCCGGTTACAGTCAGGCTCAAGGACCATGACAGAGTATACATAGACAGAGATGCAGTGGTGTTTGCATCTTTCCAGGCGGACAATGTTAAGGATGTAAAAATAAGCGGCTGCGGTATAATAAGTGGTTCCCGCAACAGGCGTGTAGGAAACAACTGCTACAGGGACGGAATGGATATTCCAATACTCATAGTAGATTCGGAAGATGTGATCGTGGACGGTCCCACGGTGCTTGACTCATGCTGCTGGTGCGTGGCCGCATTCAATTCAAAGAACATAGAACTTGCCAATCTGAAGGTGACAGGTGCCTGGAGATACAATACGGATGGCATAGACATATGCAACTCGCAGCATGTATATATCCATGACTGCTATGTCCACTCCTTTGATGATACAATAGTCATAAAGGGCATATATCCCCCGGCATACAGAAATGATCCGGTTGAGGATATAAAGATCGAACGCTGCACATGCTGGTGCGGCTGGGGACGCACTCTTGAAATAGGCCTGGAGACATGGGCTCCGTATTTCAAGGGAATAACATTCCAGGACTGCGACCTGATACATAATGAGGCAGCTGCGCTCAGCGTGCACATGGGCGGACCGGCTCCTCTTGAAGATATAATCTACAAAAATATCCGCATTGAATATGATGCCAGCGAAATGCGCCATGTGCTTCAAAAGGAAAGAGACCAGGCAATACCGGATTTCATCGTCCCCTATTCAGGAGAGTGGCTTAATGTGGCAAATGTTAAAATGTTCACTTCAAGTGGCATGTATAAAAACAGATATGACTTTGATCCGGACAGTGAACCGAACGGGACTCTAAAAAAACTCACTGTTGAGAACATAGAGATCTCCGTTGACGAGGGGGCCTGTATTCCGTCCATGAGCATATACTCTGCCTCCCAGAGCATGTATAGCGGAATAAGAATCAAGGGAGTTTCAATCAACGGCAGAAGCCTTGACGAAATCGATTATCTCTGACAGACCATCGGCATAAAAGATGGGGCATCCGGATATTTCCGGATGCCGCTTTGTTGTATATTGAAAGAATATGCCGCTCTTTCAGATCAAAGCGGCTGTTCTGACAGGGAAAAGATCAATCCCACTTCTTGCCGAAGTCCACGACCTTGACTATCTCACCTTCCTTCTGTGCTGATTTGTGGGCGGCGGCGCCCATTGCCATATACATTGCAGCATCCCAGGCTGATATTGCCGGACGGCGGCGTTCATAGACAGCGGAGACAAATTCGTGTACAAGATATGGATGTGAACCGCCATGGCCGGATGCCAGGAAGTCCTTGTTTCTCCCTTCCTTGCGGGAAAGCGCTTCGGAAAATGCCTCGGCTACCTCAGAAGGCAGTGGATCCCGCATTTCCGCATCAGTAAGGGTAGTCAACTTGTTTTCCTTCTGTTCAGGCGTAGGCTCTGTGCGTCCGTTGTTGCGCCACTTGTTCATCGAATAGCTGCCTCTGGTGCCGAAAATACGGAAATCCTCGCCCTGCAATCCGATATTATAAGAAATCTCCCTCATTTCAGATACCCTGAATGCACATCCGTTATCCAGCTTGAATAAAGCAGTAATATTCGAGAAATCATAATCTTTAAAGAACGGGTCATTGTTCTTGTTTGCGTAGCCTATGGCGGATACGCTCAGCGGCTTGCTTCTCATCACATCCACCACACCGGACACGGAATGTGTTGGATACGCCATGGGATGGCTTTTGCACCCACGCTTAAGATATGGTTCTATAAACTGATTCCGCATCTGGCCGATTTTTCCTGTTGTGCGGCTTGCCGCAACTTCCCTCAGCGAACACCCCACGACATCCAGGTCATGGGCGTATTCCGCTTCAGCATAAACATAATTGCCGAAAAGCCCTTCCTTTGCCATACGGCGGCAGAACATGGTCTGTGGGCGGTATATCGTTGTTTCCCCCAGCATGTATTCCATTCCAGTGCGTTCCACTGTCTCAATGATCTTTCCGCAATAGTCCAGAATTTCATCGTCATCGGGAAGTGAAATCACCGGCACTGCTGAATAAACATACTTTCCTGTTTCCATGACCTGTATGCACTGTGGGGCATGAAGCCATGGCTGTGTTATTATAACCACTGCATCGCAATCGGACTTGCATACTTCCTCAAGGGAAAGCATTTTTCCGGCAACCTTCGGAGCAACAGCAGGATCATTGGCCTGCTTTTCTATTTTATCGGCTTCGGCATCGCAGAGTATGACTGAATCTACCAGCGGATGAGAAGCAAAAAGAGGTGCGAATGCACTGCCGAAAGAACCGAGACCGACAAGACCAAGTTTAATACCCATGATAATTCTCCAATGTTCTTGAATTGATCTGAAAAAATCATCTGTAAAATGTCTGCCACTGAATATAATTTGCAAATAGCAATTTTGCATACTAAATTTTCAGGCATCTTTTACAAAATAAACAGTTTTTTTTATATTTTTGCAAAAAAAATGACCACTCCGGAAATATTGAATGTGGGCGTGTACCGTCACGCCCAGAAAGGCACACAGAAAGTGCCGGTGCTTTTTTTAGGTCTGTACATGAAAGGACTGGTTAAAAGTACTGTGTACTATCCGGACGGAACTTTATGCCGCAAAGTTGACGGGATTGTAGACAATCCGCCGCCAAGATTGTCCATTTCCACCCCAGGTTTCAGCTCTGACTTCGAATATGAAGTCGGATCGTAGCCATGTCGTTCTGTGAGCCAAGGAGGTGCTGC
>JAZURH010000021.1:0-1779 GCA_045606125.1 Lentisphaeria bacterium
GCAATTATAAACAGATTTCCCTGTTCTCCGGCAGTGCGTTTCACTGTCCCTGACAGCGTCCTGCTTTCAGCGTTCCATGCCAGAGTTTCGATTTCTGCCTGTCCCTGACGGACATGGAAATCCGTGGATAATATCCAGGGATGCTCTCTGTTTTCCTCGAAGCGGTATACGGCTGCTGAGTTTCCTGCTATTTCCACGGTGCGGTGTCCTGTGAATTCTCCGCAGTAGGATTCCCGCCAGAAATCGTACATACGGTATTTCTTCTTTGGCTCAAGGTGCATTTCGGCGGCATCAAGCCGGACTTCGCGGAAGTTCTCGTTCAGGTTGAATACTGCGGCAATATGCCATGTTCCAAATGGCTTTTCAACTTTAAGTATAAAAGTGCGTGTAAAATCTCTTTCACCGTCTGTACGGCGGAAAATATCCACTGGCTCCGGCATGCCCGGCATACGGGGCAGTACTTTTTTTATGAGTGCAAGGCGCTCGGGACTCATGGAGGCGATGTCGTCTCCGAAAAATACCGGGCTTGGTGAAATGCCGAAAAGCGTTGCGCTGATCTGGGCCTCATTCATAGGTATCGGCTTGTCAACTGTCATCATATTGCTGCTGCACTGGAAGAATCTGTCATGTGCAAATGCCCACATAGCAAGATTGTTTACGGCGTTTTTGTTCGGAGATCCGGCTGAACCGAAGGAACCGTTTATGACATAATTGGCAGGATATGATGGAAATTGGGTTTCAAGCGGGCGTCCTTCGCCGTAGTCCATACCGATGCGGCTGCTGGGAACTGCGCCGCACAGTGCGATGCTTGCACCCGTGGCGGAAAGCATTTGAGTCTCCGGATGGCAGAAGTCTTTCAGTGTTCTCAGAAGATTGCGGTACGCTTCCTTGTCATAGCCGGTGGATACTTCGTCTTCGTGGTAGAGTCCTGTCTCAAGAAAATCCACCATGTGATAGCGTACGCCCCATTCAGCATATGTGGAGAAAACCTCTTTAAGAAAATCAAGGCTTTCCTGTTTTCCAGGATCAAGTGAATACTGTTTGGGCAATTCTCCGTCAGTTTTTCTTTTTCCCCATTGCCAGGTGCCCCGTTCAGCCAGTTTCCCATTCTTTTTCCGTATGAGGAATGGACGCATCTTTTCAAAGCAGTCTGATGTTTCGCACATTTGGAAAGGGCCTATCCACAATCCGGGATTGACTCCGTATGAGCGTACTTCCTGAAGAAAGTTCTGCAGGCCTTCCGGGAAGTTGCTGTCGTTTGGAATAAGCCAGTTTCCCGCCAGGGAGGATTTCAGATTGTCAATGCTGATCCACAGGTATTCCATTCCCAGTTTTATCAGTGACGGTGCAGCCTTGAGCTGGCGTCTTATCTGTTCAACAGAACTTTCAGCCTTTACGCTGACCATGAGTCCTGTGATGAATCCTGCAACTATTTTTTCCGGTATTTTAATATGACATGTTTCCTTTACCATGTCACCCCAGCTGCACAATGTCTGGTATGGGGGTATGGCGGGTGCGCTTCTGATGAAAAGTTTGTCGGTGTCTGTCCTGTTTTCTTCCGGATGGTATCCGCATCCTGGTATGCGGCATTCAAGATGCTCAAGGCGATTGTCTTCTGTGTTAAACTTCATGTTGAAAATCATGTCGTTCTTGTTGAAAGTCAATTGTCCTGCAAAAAAGTTCTGCTGCTGTTCCAGGTCATAGATCAGGCATATTGGTCTGGTGGTGTGAGATCCGCCGCAGTCATTTGCTTTGTGTATGAACTGGTTATCCAGTGTG
>JAZURH010000022.1:0-2500 GCA_045606125.1 Lentisphaeria bacterium
TTTTTCAAAGGGCTATACAGTGCAGTACCGCTTTGCCAATGGAAGGAATAACTTCTACGGCGGAAGCAACAAGATTCAGGGCGGCAAAATACATACAGCTGTTTTTTCATGGGACGGGGACAAGCTCCGCTGCTATCTTAACGGAAAGCTCATCAAGGAAGCACCCCAGGAATTCCAGATACCTGTTGACAGGCTCAATACTATCAACATAGGCCCTCATCAGGACAAATACTACATCACTCCCGCCTGGCCTAACGACACCTATATAAAGAGTCTGCGCCTCTACAACCGTCCGCTTAAAAACGAGGAAATAGCTGTATTTTCCGGTATTGGCACTGAGCCTGTGTACAAACGCTATCCGAGGACCATTGTTGCACCTCGCCGCAGTGAAGAACTTCCCGGCATGTCGTATGTTTCCGTGATGCCCACGAGAAACAGCGAAAAAGCTTGGGAACTTCCTAAGAACCACGGCAGCTTCTCATACGATGAGAAGAATCTCTATGTGGATTTCGATACAATATTCCCCGCAAAGACCAATATTCTGAAAGGGCATTCTGCCAACGATCCCGATACCGGTGTCTGGGGAGTGGAATCCTTTGAGCTTCATATACGCCACAGCGGAAAGCGGTATTATTTCGGTGGTTCCGTAAACGGCGGAAAGACAGACCTGCTTAAGGACGTGGCCGATTATGATCCCGACTGGAAATATGAATCCCATATCGGAATGCAGATAGATGACACATTCCTCTGGAAGGGAAAAATAACTCTGCCATGGAAAGCGATAGGCATTGATGCTCCGCCTGCAGAACTGAAAATGAACTTCTGCCGCAGTTTCTTCAATTCCCATGTGACGGCTGCAACCGACCTGGCAAATCAGCTCAGCAAGGGATACTGGGCTGACGATGAATATTTTGTAAATCTGAAATTCGAAAAAAATGCGCCTTCCATGCGAGTGATATCTCTTGGCAATCCTTCCTTCGGCAGCCTTGAGCAGACTTTTGAGTTCGTGTCACCGATAGACCGCAAGCTTAAATTTTATATTGTCCAGGAGAGCGGAACAGGGCTTCTCACTCCCCAAAACCTCTGCGCAATTACACTGGATCTGAAGGCAAATGTTCCCCAGCAAAAGAAAGTACTCGCTCCTCTGACCATGCTTCAGGCGGACAAACTGGTCTACAGGCTTGTTTCCGAAGATGAAAAGCAGGTGTTCCTGTGCCAAGACATGCCTTTGAAGATCTCAGCCGAATACCTTTCTGTTACTCCATATTACTACAGGGAAAAGCTGGCTGCATCAATAAAGACCGGCATCCTCAAGTCCAAATACGGAGCATCCGCGGTGTTCATCCTTTCCATGAAGGGTCCTGATGGCAAGGTTATATTCAGCACAAAGGACATAAAGGAAAATACGGAAATAGATTTTCCAAAGAACAGTACCCCCGGTTCATATACAGTTGAAATAACCGATGTCAAGGGCGAAGTCATTTCAGGTCAGTCCCTTTTCTTCCCCGGATACGGTCCGTGGAACTCCCTGGAATTTGACATGACACGGATAATCCCCCCCTATACTCCAATGACATACGGCAAGGGCGGCAGCTTTTCAGCCGGTGTTGTAGGCAGGAATTACAGCTGGAGCAAGGGCAGCCTGATGCCCGACAGGATCACATCCAAGGGAGATACTGTTGTAACGGCAGCCGATTTCTTAGTCAACGGCAAGGCGCTCAAGGGCGCATTAAAGGTGTCTTCAAAACTCAAGCACCGTGCCGAGTTCCGTGCAGAAGCCTCAAATCAGAATTGCAGCATTATTTCCGATGGCTGGCTGGAGTTTGATGGTGTACAGCATAACCAGGTTGAATTCACTGCATTGAACAATATTTCAAGTCTTGAACTGCGGTTTATCATCCCTGCAAAGTTTGCAAAGTACCTGCATACTTCCGCCAATGGCTGGGGAAACAAGATCACGGCAAAGATAAATGACGGCCGGTTTGACTACAAGTACTATCCTGTGCATTTCATCGGAAACGAGGAAAAGGGTATTTGCTTCTTTGCTGAAAGCGACCGTACATGGACTCCATCGCCAAAGCCTTTCTCCATAGTCAAGAATGAAAAGGAAGCTGTTTTCACTGTTCTGATCGCAAAGAATATCAAAGCAGGTCAGAAAGTAAAGTTTGACTATGGTCTGCTTGGCGCCCCGGTCAAACCCCAGCACAAGCGCTATCCGCTGAATACAGCCAGCTGGGGCTGGAATGTCAGGATGAACCGTCCGGGAAAGACGCCCACAGTCTGGTGTGCATACCTCAACAACTATGGCACGCTGGCCGATATGTTTGCGGACGTTCCCGGCGTGGATAATGAGACCATCCTGAAGAAGACCATAGAGGAAGTCGAACTTTACAAGAAAAACAATGTTAAGCCTTTCAAATACAATCCCTTCTATACTTCAGATGAATATCCGGAAGTTCAGGCCTTTGGAAACGAATGGGAAACAGTGCCGCGCCAGGTA
>JAZURH010000023.1:0-6029 GCA_045606125.1 Lentisphaeria bacterium
CTGCCCTTTTTTGGGGCATGCAAGCCAATCATCCTGCACTTTGCCGGGAAAACGCATTATTGAAACTATGCCGAATCCAAGCCTTTGAAAAATATTCGGGCGCATTGTCAAAGTAAACACTTTAGACGCCTTGCGGGAACGTGCAAGATCAATTACAGCATTCAACAGCTTAGTTCCAAGCCCCCGTCCCTCGCAGAGAGATGAAACAGTAAGGGAGCGTATTTCCATAAGTCCGCTGCCGAAATCCCTGAGAGCCACAGTCCCGACTATGGCGCCGTCCTTCTTTGCAACAACAAAATCACCTATATTAGACTGTATCTCTTCCACTGTCCTCGGAAGAATAAGACGCTTCAGAACAAAAGGCTCAAATGACCGGACTATGGCTGCAGCATCATCAAAAACGGCAGGACCGATAACGACATCGTCAAGAACACCGTCATTGCGATCGCCGAAAACACTGGTCTTTCTGTTTCCGGCAAGTTCCTCCTGACATTTTACTGACAAAACGGACAATACAGCCGAAACCGCATCCGCATCCAGCGGCACTATTGCATCACAGATACCTTTTCCAAAACCGTCAACAGCGACAAACGGGACCTTTGTATTACCCAGCCGAGACAATTTTTCGCCTATTCCGTTGAATGAGGCTGCTCCCGTCCAATCAATGGCCGAAACAATTGGAACTGAAGCCATTTCGGCCATTTCCATCAGCCTGAATGCCTTCAGATATCCATTGCGGTCAGGCAGCTCTTCAGCAAAGACAAGCAAGGCATCCTGCCCCTTTATTCTGGCAAAACCGCCGCGTACCTTTCCGCCATCCCTGAATAATTCAAAAAAAATGTCGGCAATCTGTTCCATAAAAAGCAACGATTCCGTTTTATTCCACAATAGTCACTATGATGTTCTTTTCCTTGAAGGCGTTGGGAATGCAGTCATAAAGATCCTCCACCTCCTCATTAAGCATCCTTATGCATCCGAGGCTGGCAGGCTGCCCTATCTTTTCAGGCTCCATTGTGCCATGTATGCCGTATCCGGTCAATGCAAGATTTTCCTCATCAATTGCCTTTAACCCTATCCAGCGGGTTCCAAGAACATTTCTTTTATCGCCAAAGGGTATCACTTCCCCCGCATAGGTCCAGGTGGGATTCATCAGTTTCTGATCAACAATAAAGTTTCCGGCAGGCGTTCTGTCATGACGTCCGGTGCTTATCTTATAAATCCTGTAAAACTCGCCATCAAGATAAAGGCACAGCAAAAAACGGCTCTTTGATATTTTTATAGACCAGGTTCCATCAATGTAAACCAAAGTCTGCCCGGGGTATATAAGCGAACTTGTCGTGGAAAGGGCATTCTGCTTCTGCAGTGCCTCGACTGTTGTTCCAAGCTTATAAGCTATCTTCAGAAGCTTATCTCCGGACTGTATCACATAGCGCTTCTTTTCCTGGCAGGGTGCAGTGCCATTCATGAACATCTTGTTCGCCGCATCTGCAACAGCTGCGAACTCCAGCCATTCAGCACTGAACTCAGAGCACTGAGCCATACCTTCACGGGCCGTATTGCGTGCTGCCTTAAGCTGTTCTGATTGAAATTCCTGTTTGGCCTTGACAAGCAGATTGCTTAAATCACCGGCAATTGCAGGAGACTCCGGAGTTGTATTCCCGGCAGGCACTTCGGTACCGGGCTCAACTACAGTCACCACAGGCACACTGCCTGCATCCTCAGGTGAATCACCTGTGAAATACGGAGCAAGGCAGGTACGCCAGATAAAAACGCACATACCCGACAGCATAAGAATGACTATAAGAAGAAGAGGATATTTGTAATACCAGTACATAGTTTTTCTTGTATGAAGCCGAAATTTGCGTTTTTCTCAGTAAAAAAATGGGGCAGGTACGCCCAACCCCATTTTTTCAATATGCCTTTTTATCTCTTGACACGGGCATTTCCGGACCAGATGCTCCAGACCTGGTCTTCATCTGCCGGCTGTGCATAGTCAGTCAGATGAGTAGTTGCCAGTGCACCGGTCGCCCAGCCGAACTGGATCCACTTTTCGGGTTCCCAGCCGCGGAGGATGGAATAAAGGAAACCGCCAACGAATCCGTCGCCGCCGCCGATACGATCCATCACGCCGATTTCACGGGGTTCAACGACCTGCCACTCACCGTCAACATAAGTGATTGCACCCCAGAGATGGCTGTTTGCACTGACAACCTGGCGCAGTGTAGTGGCAAAGGCAGTCACTTTAGGATAGGCTTCCTTGACGCGGAGAACCATTTCCTTGAAGTTCTCAATCTTGCTGGAAATGTCCTTTCCGCCGGCCTCAGGTCCCTTGACACCCAGGCAAAGCTGGAAATCTTCCTCATTGCCGATAAGAATGTCGGAGCTGGCGGCGATTTCAGAGAATATGTCATGAAGTTCCTGTTCCCTGCCCTTCCAGAACGAGGCGCGGTAGTTGAGATCAAATGAGATCTTTGTGCCATACTTCTTGGCTGCACGGGCAAGTTCCAGGCAGAAACGGCTGGTTTCAGGAGAAAGAGCGCCGATAAGACCGGAAAGATGAACAATCTGGACACCTTCCTGACCAAAAATCTTGTCCATGTCAAAATACTTGACATCCAACAGACGGCCTACTTCACCAGCACGGTCATTCTGCACGCGGGGACCACGGCTGCCGAAACCACTGTCCGCCAGATTGAACTGATGGCGATATCCCCAGGGACCGCCCTGCTCTATCTCGGGACCTTCATAATCCATGTGACGTCCTGCCAGATTGTCCTTGATCATGCGGGCAATGGGGCTGTCCTTGACAAAAGCAGTAAGGACCTTTACAGGCAATCCCAGAAAAGATGCGATACTGGCCACATTGGTTTCTGCGCTGGTGACCTGCATCTTGAATGTATCACTGCAATGGAAAGGCTGGCTGTCAGCAGGAGTAAGCCTTATTCCCATGCTTGTGGGAACGAGGAGTGAATACTTTGCGTCTTTCTTAAGTTCAATGCTCATTTCAATTCTCCATGTTTGCTTTTTTGAAAAATATAAAAATAACAGGCGTAATTTAATGGCAGAATCCCATTTCGCCAACTTTATCTTGTTTTTCCGGCTTGTTTAAGGAACTCCAGCAGTCGCACTCCCTCCGGACCGGCCGCCTCCGAGGCAAGATACTGAGCTTCCCAGCAGCACCGCTTTTTCACAAAGGGCCTTGAAAGTGCCATCTGAGCGGAAACACGTTCAGGAGAAGCGGGATAAAGCCCCACGCGCTTGGTATACCCCCTGCGTTCAAATATCTCAACATGCCCCCAAAGCTCAACACCATTGGCATCCGCCACTGTCTTCCATGCCGGCCATATCGCCGGAATATCCTTCACAAGGCATCCGTTTGTGCCCACTGAATCCTGAGGCATGAGTATATCCACCTTTGTATCCTGCAGAATGGCATTCCAGAAGTCCATGAACATGGCATTGTCAGCCGGATCATGCTGGGTGGCCGGCGATACGATAACCTTCAGGGAACTGTCGTATTCCTTTACCATTTCCGCAAAACCGTTGTACAGAATCTTCATGCGTGCCTCTCTTTCTGGAAGACGCCTGTCTGTAAACGAGGTTTCAGAGGGGAAATACATACCGGATATCTTACCCAGTTTGCGTATTTCACCGAAACATGCACGGTGTTCGGCCAGTTCCTGCATCAGTGCATCTCTGGACATATTGTTCTTCCATCCGGCCACGGAACCGTACCCGCCCAGAAAAACCTCCATGTTCTCGGCTTCCGCTGCTTCAAACATGCGTTCAAGGACAGAATAGCACTTAAGGAAACTGTAGCGCTCGGACTTGTAGTAGCACTCATTCAACTCGCGCCACAGGGAAGCCTGGAATATGACCGTGCCTATGCCCATTTCCTTAAAGCGACTGAACACACCCTTCCATTCCCTGGAGGATGCATTAAGCATGGGCATGCCCTTGTAATCCGCGGGATGGGCGTAAATAAAGCTTGCATCAAGATGACACTCGGGCTTGAGGTCCAAGGTCCCCAGATATTCGGCATTGGCATTGCAGACCTCTATCACCCGGCGCAGCGACTTTGCCTCGTCAAAACCGACAGGAGGCGCGAACCAGGGAATGCCGTCTATTTCATCCACAGGGAATATGACCGGATCCTCCTCCGGAGGCGAATTAAGTTTCTGTACATTCTCCACGGTGACATTGGCATTTTCAGCGCGGAATATTTCCGGCTGCCAACTGCCTGTGGCATTTTCCCATGCGATCGTGGAATTGACAATGCGCACATTGTCCGCATTGCGTACATAGAAAGGCCACGGTATTCCCGAATACGGCAAATCGCTCCAGGTGGGATACGGATCCGGAACTTTCTTCAGGAAATCAGTACCCATATCCCCACTGAATGTCATGTGCAGACCACTGAACTCTATATTACGGATATGCCTTTCCGCATCCCCCCCAAGGAACGACCCGCGGGTTGCATTTGCGACAATATTCCTGAAAAAGATGCGGTCCAGGAATCCCTCATGCACCTTTCCGGCACTCTCAGCAGTCTTGGGATACTGGAAATTGAATGTCTGAAAGGCATTAATGACAAGATTTTCAAATACTATGTCAGTTATTGCCGGTCCCTTGCGAATCTCAATGCCGCGTATGTCGTTGTAACTCAATGCGACCATCAGGGAAATGCCTATCATCGTATCATAGATGACACAGTTGCTGACCGTAATATTACGTATGGCTCCATCTCCCTCATAACCGAACCTGATACCGTCCGAAGATGTACTTATGCGACAGTCGGAAATGACTATGTTCTCACATGCCTTGTAATATCCAAGCTCATTGATGTCGCTCTTAAGGGCGATTCCGTCATCGCCGCATACGATGTCGCAGCCCGTGATTCTGGCATTCGAACAGCAATCCAGGTCTATTCCGTCCAGATTGGGTCCTTTCAGATCCGCTTCTATGCGCACTCCGGACACATCAATTCGGTCACAGCCCAGCATCCATACATTATAGCACGGCGGGTCGACTATAGTCACTCCCTGCAGGCGTATGTCCGTTGACTCACGGAAATGTATAAGTCCCTTGGGCCTGTGAAGCTGAGGCCAGTAGCGCTGCCCATACAGTGGATGCTCATAGCCGTCGTCCTTAGGCCAAAATACATCATAGCCACGGCCGTCGATCCGTCCGGCACCGGTAATAGCCACATTATGAATACCTACGCCGCCAATCAGATATTCCCGGGGATTGCTTGAAGGCTCCCTGCAGACCGAATTTGTGTCTGGCACGGGTCGAAGCAGGCTTCGCACTTCCGCACCAGGCTCAAAGTATAATTCGATATTGTCTTTCAGCGAGACTTTACCCAGACCATACCGGCCAGCCGGAACCACGACAACGCCTCCCCCGGCAGAAGCACATGCATCCACGGCCGCCTGAAATGCCGCAGCATTGTCAACAGCAAAATCGGATACCGCACCAAAATCTATAACTGAACAACGCATTCTGTTTTATCTCCGGATAATTATCCCTTAATCTGCCATTAGGGTTTGAGTCCCAGTTTGACACAATAATCAAAGGACATCTTCATGGAATCGAATATGCTGCGTCCCGGGAAGGGGCTGTCCTGTTCAATGGAGAATGTCTGTACATTGGTCTCACGGCATGCCTTGACAATTTCCGGCCAGTTCAGATTTCCGTATCCTATTTCGCACAATGTAGGCACCGCCTCCCAGACGCCATTGGCACCGGACAGAATTGTAAAGTCCTTGAAATGTATCACATCTATACGTCCTGCCAGCTTGCGTATCCATGCAGCGGGATCAGCGCCTCCGCGGGCAACCCACTGCACATCAAGTTCAGAATAGAGATACCTGGGATCCGAATTGTCAAAAAGCACATCCAGCAATGTGCAGTCCCCACCCTGGCGGTTGAATTCGAAAGAATGATTGTGATACCCGAGCTTTACACCGTGCTTTGCCAGGATCTCGCCTGACTTGCTCATTTTCTCTCCAAGTTCAGCCATTCCGAAA